>CAJQNP010000244.1 GCA_905479705.1 uncultured Gammaproteobacteria bacterium | reverse complement strand
TCAACCTGGCGCAGCTGCCTGATGGTGTTGCGCAGTTCGGGCTGACCAATAAAAATCAGTGTAAGGAAATTCTGTCGCTCGGAAGCAATGTTGGTGAGGCTCTTGAGTGACTCGATGGTCGCCGGGCTCAATTGCTGTGCTTCGTCCAGCAGGATCACCAGGTGCCGGTTGCAGTCGGCAACCTGGCGCATCAGTGTCTGTTTGAAGCTTGACAGGCGACTGTAGCGGTCCGGCAGTTCAGTGCTGCTGATGCGTTCGCCGCGCATCTGGCTGATAATTTCCAGCAGCAGGTCGTCGAATTCCAGCAGGCAGTTCTCCAGGCTGACGACGATGTGTGCCGGCTGTGCCAGTTGCCGATGCAGCATGGTGCGGGTGACGGTCTTGCCGCAGCCGATCTCGCCGGTCAGCAGGCCGATGCCCATGTTGCGGTCCTCGACCAGGAAGTTGAGTCGCGACAGCGCCTCGGCATGGCCGCTGGAGGCAAAGAAGTAGTTGGTGTCGCGGGTGTTGTCGAACGGCTGTTCCTGCAGCACGATGCCTGCGGGCTGCTGCTCGGCCGCGCCGGCAGTGACTGGTCCAGGGGCGTCAGGCTGTGATGCCTGCGGGTGGATGGGTGCGTTAGCCGTCATTGTCAGATGTTTCATGGTTGTTGAGAAAAAAGTGAATGCGGGTCGGCAGCGGTGGCACCCGCACAAGCTTGGTCTGGCGCAGTTGTGACGGGTGGTCCGGCAGTGGCTCGGCGATGACCTCGATGTAATTGGTGTTGCTGTCATAGGCCAGTCCGTACACCAGCGGTGTGTTGCCGACATACTTGCCATCGATGTAGATCCAGGCACTGCTTGGCGAGGAATCGATCTCCACCGGTGCAATGCTGATGCCGCCCGGCCCCGAGAAGGGCGATAGCGCTTCCAGCCGGTTGTTGCTGCAGCCGCTGGCTATTAACACCAGCAGGGTAATGAGTGTGTATCGGTACTTCATGCCGCGACCGCTTCGTAACATTGCGCCAGCACACCGCTGGCCGCATCGTCCCAGGAAAATTGCCGTGCGCGTTGCCGGCCGCGGGCGACCAGCTGCTGGCGCAGGGCGCTGTCTTGCAGCAGCCGTTGCAACTGGCGGGCGATATCTTCGGGGTCACGCGGGTCGAACAGCAGCGCGGCGTCACCGACCACCTCGGGGATACTGGAGACATTGGCGGCACATACCGCAGTACCGGCGGCCATCGCCTCCAGCAGCGGGATGCCAAAGCCCTCGAACAGCGAGGGAAACACAAACAGGTCGGCCGCTGCATACAACGGCGGCAGCAACTGTGCATCGACGAAACCGGTGGTGATGACGTCATCCGAGAGCCCGAGTTGCACGATGCGGTCCTTGATTACCGCGGCGCCGTTCCAGTCGCTACCGGCCAGCACCAGCTTGTGTGACAGCAGTCCACGCTGCTTCAGCAGCGCCGCTGCCTCGAGCAGGCATACGTGGTTCTTGCCGGGGTGTTCCAGGCGCGCGGTATAGAGGATAAAGGGCGCGTCGATACCCATGGCGGTGGCGATCGTCTCGCGGGCCTCGGCGTGTACCGTGTTGGCGAAGCTGGCCAGGTCGGCACCGTTGTAGGCAACGCGGATACGTTCCGGTCGAATACCGGCATGGTCGACCAGGTCGCGGCGGGTCGAGTTGCTGACCGAGACCAGGCGCGTCAGCCGCTGCATCATCAGTGGCAGTACGCGGCGGATGTAGAACATCCGCAGTACGTCGTACTTGCCATCGACGTGCAGCTGCGACAGGTCGTGGATGGTGCTGACACTGGGTACGCCGTACCACATGCCGAGGCGGCGGTTGCCGGCCGGCAGGAAGGCGCAGTCACAGTGGTGTCGCTGCAGTAATAGCGGGTAGATGCACAGGTGCCAGAGGATGCTGGTGACCGGGTGTGCCATCCAGTCGGGCACGCTGACGATCTCGCTGCCGGCAGGCGCGGGTTCGAACAGCTCACGCTCCGCGGCGGGTACGAAGATGACGCAGCGCACGTTCGTTTCCAGGCGCGGCAGGCGTTGCAGTACATTGATCATGTACTGGCTGATGCCCGACTTGCCGCCATCGGCAGCGAATGCGGAAATTCCAATTTTCATGCAGCTTTCTCCAACAGGTTTTCCATGGCCTCGAGATAAGCGGCATGGGTGAATTTTTGAGCGGCGTGCTGTGCGGCACGATGACCGAGACTGCGGCTGTAGGCCGGGTCGGCAAGCAGACTGCTGATTGCCTTGCCCAGTTGTTCTATGTCGCCGGCCGGCGCCAGCAGCCCGTTGACACCGTTATGCAGCCAGTCCGGGATGCCGCCGGCGGCAAAGCCGACCACGGCACGGCCGCGGGCCATGGCCTCGATGCCGACCATGCCGAACGGCTCCGGCCAGCGCGAGGGCACGACGGTGAAGGCGGCGTTGGTGTAGTAACGTTCCAGCTGCTGGTGTGCGACCCAGCCGGTGAATTCGACGTTTTCTGCGATATTCAGGTCTTTGGCCAGTTGCCTGCAGCTGTCGAGATGATTGCCGGCACCGACGATGGTGGCGTGCCAGGGTTGCGGCACGCGGGCGAGGGCGCGCAGCAACAGGTCGACGCCCTTGCCGCGGATGACCTGTCCGACATAGAGAATTTCGTTGTCGCTCTGGTGAGGCAGGGGGCATATCTCTGCCAGCGAGGCCGGGATCGGATGGATTACGTGGATACGCTCGTCGGGGATACCGTTCATGACCAGTTCCTGTTGCATCCACTGGCTGCCGACGATGAAGCGGCGCATGTCACGGTGGGCGCGGATACCCTGCTTCTGCGGGCCGACGGTGCGGACAGTCACGGGTAGTCCGCCCGCGGCCGGGTTGCGGTTAACGAAACACAGGTTTTTATAGCAGTCCCAGCCGGCGGGCTTGTCGCAAATACGGCCGCTGATCGGGAAATACTTGTGGCGGCGCAGGCACACCAGGTCATGGTCGTGCACCATGCGAACGGCGTGATAGCGGCGCGTAATGCTGGTGACCAGGTCCATGTCCGTTACCTTGTGCAACAACACCACGTCCGGGTTGAAGCGTGCCAGCAGGTCTTTGCCGGTCGAGGCTGCGTCGAAGGGTGCCAGGAAATCACTGTCGGTCTCCGCTTCAACATGTAACAGCGCCTGTTGCCAGCCGCGACGGGACAGGCCGCGGGCGGTGTCGTGCAGGATCTGTTCGACGCCGCCATGAAAGGCGGCCCGCTCGTGCACGTGCAGTAATTTCATTGTGCTACCCGCCTGTCGCTGACCAGTTGCTGGTAGAGCGTTGCCAGCTGCTGGCTGATGACGCGCCAGTCATAGTCGCGTCGTGCCGTGGCCCTGCCATTGTTTGCCAGTCGCGTGGCGAGTGTCGGATTATCCATGACAGTGAGCAGTTGCTGCGCCAGTGACTCCCAGTGATGGGGGTCGGCGTGCAAGACGTTCTCGCCGTGTGTAGTGAAAGAGGGGATGCCGCCAACCCTGGCCGCTACCACGGGCAGTCCCGCCGCCCAGGCTTCCAGCACCACGATGCCAAACGGCTCGTGTAGCGACGGCAGGCAGAAGACCCCGGCGGCGTGGTAAGCACCGCGCAGCAGCGGGTCGTCCGCGGTCAGACCGGGTATCAGGGTGACATGCTTCTGCAAGCCGAGTTGTTCGATGCGCTGCAGGACCTGGCGCTGGTAGGCGTCGATGGTGACCGGGCCGATCAGCACCAGCTGCGTGTCCGGGTGTTGCTGCAGGATCGAAGGCAGTGCCTCGATCAGCGCCAGCTGGTTTTTCTGGTAGTCGATGCGGCTGACGCAGAGGATGATGCGGCGTTGCGCCGGGATGCCGTAGTGATGGCGGAAGTGCGCGCCATCGCCGCTGGCGAAATATTCGCTGTCGACACCGTTCGCCAGCAGCTCGACACGCTGCCCGGGCAATGCTGCCCGTGCCGCCTGGTATTCGTTGTCACCGACGCACAGTACCGCTGCCGCGTCCTGCAGTACCCGGCGTGAGCCCAGCAGGGCGCCCAGTGGTTTGCCCCATTCGAGGGTCTTGCGGATCGGCGCCAGCATTTGCTGCATCTGGCCGCTCGGGATGTCGAAATAGCCGCCGTGCAGGGTAATGACATAGGGAATGCGACGCAGGCGTGCCGCGGTGCGCACGATGCCGCCGAGGCGCTTGCCACTGTGCGCATGCAACAGGTCGATACCCGGTTCGCGCAACAGTGACCACAGCAGTGACAGTGACAGCAGGTTGCCGCCTTTCCGGTCCATTTCGTTGCGGTTGTCACGACTGAGGCCAAGAAACGGGTAGCTGTAGGGAAAGCGGCGCACTTCAACGTCGTGCAGGGTTTCGCGGCGCGTCTTCGACAGCGCCAGGCTGGTGAAGATGCGCGCCGGGTGGCCGCTCGCGGTCAGGGCGCGGCTGCTCTGCAGGATAGTGGTCTCGGTGCCGCCCCATTCGTCGGCGACGAAGCGCCGCGGTATCTGGATGCTGCGCACGCCCTGTGCGGTCACGGCATCGGT
>CAJQNP010000243.1 GCA_905479705.1 uncultured Gammaproteobacteria bacterium | reverse complement strand
TCTTTGTCCTTGTGTTTCTTATTGTCTTTATCCTTGTCATCGCGCTTGAAGGCAGCGTTGTCACTGGCGTTCTTGTAGGCCTGTTCGTTCGGTTTGCCACCCTTGTCGGCGAAGGCCTGCAGTGGTGTCAGCAGCAGGGTGGCGAGTGCCAGCAGTGAAATTAGTTTCTTGGCCATGGATGTGTCTTGTCCTTCGGTTGTTGATGGGTACTGTCTGTAAAGAAAAACGGCGCTTCAGGTGAAGCGCCGTTTGGTTCAGCTTACTGGGCCTTGTGAGCCAGCGGTATCTTGTCGACCAGTTCGTAGTCGACGATGGCATCGATCTTGTTTTCGACCTGGTAATAACGCATGACCTTCTGTGCCGGCAGCACCTTCTTGAACTTGCCGAGGTAATTCTTCTTCAGTTTCAGGGCGTCGGCCTCGATCTTCAGGTAGGTGTTTATCAGTTCGGTTGCCTTGGCATCCGACAGGCTCTCGAAGTTGACGGCAAATTCCTCGACCAGCGCGACGGTACGCTCGTTAATATTGACAAGGTCCTTCTGGTATTCTTCATAAACCTTCCAGAAACCTTCCTTCTCGCTGTCGTCCAGGTTCATGTTGGCAGAGACAACCAGTTTCTTGTTGGCATGGATTGCTTCGCGCGCCAGTTCGCGATCATCGTCATCGGCAGCGATTGACTGCAGGGGCAGCATGAACAGTGCGAGCATTAACAGACGTGTAACAGACTTCATTGACTTCTCCTTGGATAGAATGAAAAACCCGGCATCAACAGCTGCGGGGGACGTGAGTATACCCGCTATTATTGCCCGGCTGTGACCTGCGTCTGCCGCTCGCGGGTTGCCTGCAATACCCTGTAATTTGTACATGAATAATCATGTTGAGGCGGAGACGATCCAGGTGGTGGCGCGTATCCGCGGTGTTTCGCACTGCCTGAGAGAGTCGGCCGTGGTGATCACCTCATCGATGTATCGTTGCCGATCACTGTCTTCAAGCTGGTTGACCAGTGTCACCACCGGGGCGGCGAGGTCAGAGAACGCAGCCCGGTAGGCCTTGCCATCGGCCACCTCCAGGACATCGATTTCCAGTTCTTCCAGTCCTTCCAGTTCAACGTCCTGGAGGCCGGGGGTCTCGACTTTGGATTGCAGCAACCACGGCTCGGCCAGTGCAAGGATGCCGGGCGCGCCGTGTTTCGGACCGGGAACATCCATGTGGTTGGCCAGTGTCTGCAATTGATTACTTCTGGCACTTCGGGCAATAAAAGGTCGCACGCTGTCCCTGGCGCAGTTCGCGTATCGGCACACGGCAGCTGATACACGGCTCACCGGCCTTGCCGTAGACGTTCAGGTGCTGGCTGAAATACCCCGGCTTGCCCTCGCCGTTGACGAAATCGCGCAGCGTGGTGCCACCCTGGTCAATGGCGTCATTGAGTACCTCCTGAATGACCTCCGCCAGTAATACATACTTCTTGCGGCTGATGCGGCCGGCCGCCCGCTGCGGGTGAATACCGGCCATGAACAGTGCCTCGTTTGCATAGATGTTGCCGATGCCGACGACAATGTGGCCGTTCATGATGAATGGCTTGATGGCAACCGTGCGCCCGCGTGACTGCGCATACAGGTAATCACCGCTGAAGTCATCGCCGAGTGGTTCACAGCCGAGCGCCGCAATCAGGCGGTGTTGCGCTGCCGGCCGGCGCGTCCAGTGCAGGCTGCCAAAGCGTCGCGGGTCGGTGAGGCGCAACGCCGTCTTGCCGAACACGATGTCGACATGATCGTGTTTCAGCGCGGGCTCGCTGGCGGTGACCAGTTTCAGGCTGCCGGACATGCCGAGGTGCAGGATGGCCGTGCCCTCGTCCGTTTCCAGCAGCAGGTACTTGGCACGGCGCTGTACGTGGCGAACCACCTGCCCGGTTAACTCGCCTGCCAGTCGCCGGGTAACCGGCCAACGCAGGTTGGGATTGCGCACGATCACGCGGGTGACGCGTTGCCCGGTGACATGCGGTGCGATTCCGCGGCGCGTGGTTTCCACTTCAGGGAGCTCAGGCATGCTAATGCACGAACCGCGGGACAACCCTCAGGGTTGCGTCGCTGGTGTGTCGCTCATGGCGTCTGCCGGCAGGCCCAGCAGGGTGGTGCTCATGTTGCCGGGAAGATAATACTGAATGCCCTGGTCCGGCCGGGTCAGAATCAGTTCCGGTTCGCGCGCGGCGAGATACAGCTTCACGGCCGGTCGATTGTCGGCCAGTGTCAGGATGATGGGTGTACCTTCCGTTGCGTGTTCGTCAAGGCGTCGAATATAGGTCGCCGCCGCGGCCTGCCAGTTTTGCACGAAGGCATCCAGGCCGGTGGTATCACCGTCCCTGCCCTGGGGTGAGACCTGCCATTGTTGTGCCTCGTCCCGCGTCAGGGTGAAGTCGGGCAGTTGCAGCCCGGTCAGGTCGGCATCGCCCGGGACCAGTCGCCGGTCGACGAAGTTGGTCCAGTCGGCGTTGACCAGATGCTGGTAGGTGTCGTTGAGCAGGTAGACGGTATTGTCGTGTTGCACGTAACGCAGCCGGTCCAGCGGTGTCGTACCACCGATGTAGATCAGGGTGTCGTTGAGTAACAGGGTGGCCTGCGGCGGATCAAGGCCGGCGTCGGCCAGGTCCAGCGCGTCGGCCGGATAGCTGCGCCCGGGTCGTGCCGAGAGGACGCCGAGCAAGGCGTGTAGCTGGAATTCACTGGCAGGCAGCGACCCGTGGTTCTCCAGCTGCCAGTCGTTCGCGGTTTTCACGAAGGTCAACGGCATGCGTTCCGTGCGTGTCACGCGGATGCTGGTGATGCTGTCAGCGGATAACTGCGTGATCGACGCGGGGGCAGGCGGGGGTGCGAGCCCGGGTTTGTAGAAGACCACAAGGCCCAACATGATGGCGACACCGGCCAGTGTGACGTTGAGCAGGGTGCGGGTGTTCATCGTCTAGCGACGCCGGCGCCGCAACCAGATGACAACACCGGCAAGCAATAGCAACAGTGGCAGGCCAACGAGGAAGCCAATGGCGATGACGGCCTGTGCGGCCTTGCCAAGCACCAGGCTGGTGTCCGGTGCTGCCGTGACCCGAATCTCGATGGTCGCGTCATCGTGACTCAGCCAGCGCACGATGTTCAGGCCAAGGTCAAGGTTGCCCGGGTTGCCAAGGTAGGTGTTGGAGAGAAAATCACCGTCACCGATGACCACGACCCGTTGTTCCGATGGCGTGCTTTCCCTGTCCTCGCTGGCCTCGCCCGGGGTGCGTGTCAGTACCACGCCGATATCCAGCGGGCCGGCGCGTTCGTCGCTGGCACTGTCGAAGCTGATCTCGCCCTCGATGTCGCTGAGTTCGGTCCAGGAGTGTTCCAGTGTCGTCAGCAAGGGCACGACATTCCATGCTGCACTGTCGTTGGTTTCCACGGCGGCGGCCTCGGGAAACACGGTAACGGTGGTCATGTCACGGCTGATGCCATGGCGGGGGTAGCCCGTGATCACCACAAAGGTCGGGTTCTCGATACCGAACATCTGCGTGGTGGCATCGACCACTGTACCGGGTAGCACGTTGACGCCAAGTTGTTCGGCGAGCGGTTCCAGACTGTTGGGCGTGTCGGGTTCTGTCAGCCACAGCAGGTTGCCGCCGGCCTCGACATAGGCGAGCAGCTTGTCCATCTCGCCGGGTAACAGGTCGGTACGCGGGCTGGCCAGTACCAGCAGGTTGGTATTGGTCGGGATCTCCGATTCCACCAGGCTGACGGCCTGCACGTTGAGGCCCTTGCGTTCCAGTTCCTGGCTGAAGGTACCCATGCCGTGGTTGGTCTCGCCGCTGGAACGGCGCTCGCCATGACCGGTGATAAACACGACCCAGCGCTCGTTCTGCCGGGTCAGACGCAGCAGGGCATTGGTCAGCTGCTGTTCGCTGAGCGTCTGGATCTTTTCGGTGCGCCCCTGGTAGCGGATGACGATCTCGCCGCCGCTGGCGATGCCGAGATCGCGCACGCGTTCCGGCGCGAGGTCCGGGTTGATGAATTCCAGTTCGATGTCATCCTTGAAACGCTGGTAGGTGCCGACCAGTGCCTTGATGTGACTGCGGGTAAATTCATCCTCGCGAACATAGGCGGTGATCTGCACCGGCTCCTTCATCTCGCCAAGCAACTGCTGGCTGCCTGCAGAGATGGTGTTGCGCGCACCGCGGGTCCAGTCCGCCTGGTAGACATACTGCGTGCTCAGCCAGCCGAGCATGCCGATGATGGTGATGAACAGCACGGCGAAGACCAGGCTTTGCAGGCGGAGCAGCAGGCGGGAACGGCGCGTGACTTTCATGGTGTCAGGGTTGCAGGCGGTGGGCGTCGAGACGGCGAATGCTGAAGCCGATGAACAGCAGGATTACCAGCAGGTAATAGGCGACATCGGCGCTGTTGAACAGGCCTTTTAACAGCGGCTCGTAGTGGCGCAGCATGGACAGCTCGGCGAGCGCGTTGCTCTCCTCTTCCATCTGCCGGTTGCCTGCCCAATCGATGATCCACAGCAGCAGCAACAGGCCGAAGGTGGTCACGGCGGCCACTGTGGGTTGTTCGGTGAGCGACGACATGTACACGCCGATGGCGGCAAACGCCGAGACCACCAGGGTCAGTCCGAGCAGGCCGGCGGCGAGTTTACCCAGGTCCAGCTCGGTGCCGGCCAGCAGTGACAACGGCATCAGTGCCAGCAGTCCTAGCAGTATCAGGAAGAAGGCGACCACGCCGAGGTACTTGCCGACCACGATCTCGGTCATCGACAGCGGTGCCGAGAACAGCAGGCTGATCGTGCCGTTGCGGCGTTCCTCGCTGAGCACGCGCATGGTGACCAGCGGTGTAACCAGCAGCAACACCACGGCGGCATCCGCCAGCAACGGCGCAACCACGATATCCGCGACACCCGGCGCTCCCTCGAGTGCCGCGAGTCGCGGTTGCAGGGAAACGTAGGCCTCGATCTGCGAGAGGAACAGGTAGGCAAGGATGAACAGTGTGACGGCAAGGATGCTCCATGCCAGCGGTGACAGGAACAGGCTGCGCAGTTCGCGTGCCGCGATGGTCAGGATCATCAGGCGGCATCCTCGTGCAGCGGGGCTTCCGAGCAGGTCAGTTCAATAAAGATCTGCTCGAGTGTGCGTCGCTCGGGCGTCAGTTCGCACAGTCGCCATTGCTGTGTGGCGGCCTGTTCCACCAGTGCCTCGGCGGGGTCGGTATCGCTGTAGTGGATGCGCATGTGTCCGTCCTCGAGCGGTTCGACCCGCTCGACGCCGTTGACCTGTGACAGGCTGTCAACGTCCGGTGCGTTATTGAAGACGGCAATCAGTGATGTCGTGGCATGGCGATGTGCCATGCCGGACGTGGAGTCCGAGAACACCAGCCTGCCGTGATGAATGATCTGCACGCGGTTACAGGTCGCCTGGACCTCTGGCAGGATGTGCGTTGACAGGATGATGCCGTGTTCCTTGCCGAGTTCGCTGATCAGCGCACGAATCTCGAGAATCTGTATCGGGTCGAGACCGACGGTCGGTTCATCGAGAATCACCACCGCGGGGTTGTGGATGATGGCCTGCGCGATGCCGGCACGTTGCTGGTAACCCTTGGACAGGTTGCCGATAAGTCGCCGTGCAACGTCGCCGAGTCCGCAGCGGTCCTTGGCCGTGGCAACGGCAGCGCCGATGCGACTGCGCGGAATGCGGTTCAGACGCGCGCAATACTGCAGGTATTCATCGACCGTCAGCTCGCGGTACACCGGCGGCTGTTCCGGCAGGTAACCGATGGCCTGCTTCGCCTGCTTCGGCTGGTCGAGCAGATCCACGCCGTCGATCGAGATCTGCCCGGCACTGGGTGCCAGGTTGCCGGTGATTATCTGCATGCTGGTGGATTTCCCGGCACCGTTGGGTCCGAGGAAACCGAGCACCTCGCCCCTGGCCAGGTTAAAGCTGACGTCATTGACGGCGCGGGTCTGGCTGTAATAGCGCGTCAGGTGCTCGACTTGAACCAGGGGTGTGTTTGACATGGTGCGTATTATTACCTTTGTACCCGTGATTACAAGCCGGCAGGACGATATCATACGCGGGCGCTTCACCTCACTGGAACGATGCAGACTCCTGACAGCACACAACCGCGGGCATGGCTCGGTGTCGACACGGGCGGCACCTTTACCGACTTCGTGTTATTTGACGGTGAGTCACTGCGTGTCCACAAGGTGCTGTCGACGCCACACGCGCCGGAAAGGGCGATCCTGCAGGGTATCGGCGAGATGGACCTGTCCACCGAGGGCCTGCTGGTCGTGCACGGTTCGACCGTGGCCACCAACGCGGTGCTGGAGCGCAAGGGTGTGCGCACCCTGTATATCGCCAACCGCGGCCTGGCCGATGTGCTGACGATTGGTCGCCAGGCGCGTCGCGAGCTCTACAACCTGCAGCCGGAATCACTGGCGCCACCGGTACCGCGCGACCTTTGTATCGAGGTGAGTGCACGGCTGGCGGCCGATGGTTCGCGCGTCACTGCACTCGGGGATGCCGACCGCCAGGCCGTGCTGCAGGCGGTTCAGGCACTCCGGCCGAAGGCCGTCGCCATCAACCTGCTGTTCTCGTTTCTGGATGATGCGGATGAGCGTGAAGTCGAATCCTGGTTGCCCGATGAGCTGTTCGTGTCGCGTTCCTCGCAGGTGTTGCCCGAGTACAAGGAATATGAACGCGGTATCGCGACCTGGCTGAATGCCTGGATCGGACCGCTGGTGGCCGGCTACCTGGCGCGCCTGGGCGAGGCGCTGGCGCCGGCACCCGTGCTGGTCATGCAGAGCTCGGGCGGCACGGTACGCGCCGACAAGGCCGGTGACAAGGCAGTCAACCTGCTGCTGTCCGGTCCGGCGGGTGGCCTGATGGGGGCGCAATTTATTGGTGCCTGTACCGACCGGTCACAGTTCCTGACCTTTGATATGGGGGGGACCTCGACGGACGTGGCGTTACTGGACGGTGACATTGGCCTGACCTCGGAAGGGCATATCGGTCCCTGGCCCGTGGCGGTGCCGATGGTCGACATGCACACCATCGGTGCCGGCGGCGGGTCGATTGCCACGGTCGACAGTGGTGGCCTGTTACAGGTCGGTCCCGAATCGGCCGGCGCCAGTCCGGGACCGGCCTGCTACGGGCAGGGGGGTGAGCAGGCCACGGTGACGGATGCCAATCTCGTGCTGGGGCGACTGCAGCCGCAGCTGAACCTGGCGGGTGGCCTGGCGCTGGACATCGAGGCAGCCAGGGCCGCGGTGCAGCACGTGGCGGATGTACTCCAGCTCGGCATCGAGGATGCCGCGCAGGGGATTGTCTCGCTGGCCAACGAGCACATGGCACAGGCGCTGCGCGTGATCTCGGTGCAGCGCGGTATCGACCCGCGCCCCTACATGCTGGTGTCCTTCGGTGGTGCCGGTGGTCTGCATGTCTGTGCACTGGCCGATGCGCTCGGGATGCGGCATGCACTCGTACCCATCCATGCCGGTGTGCTGTCGGCGCTGGGCATGCTGGCCGCGCCGCGCAGTCGCCACGTGTCGCGCACCGTGAGCGGTCTGTTGACAGAGCTGTCTGATGCGCTGCTGACTGAACAGTTCCAGGCGCTGGCGACCAGTGGTCGCAATGAATTGCTGGACGAGGGCGTTGCAGCCTCGGCCATTGGCACAGCGTTCAGTGTCGACCTGCGCTACCAGGGCCAGTCCTATACCCTCGAATTACCCTGGCAGGGCAAGGTCGACACGGTGGCGGCCTTTCACGCGGCGCACGAGCAGCGCTACGGTCACCGGCTGGCGACGGCGGTCGAGCTGGTCAACCTGCGCTGCTCGCTGCGTGCAGACCCGCCACGTATGCACTTGCCCGGCCTTGTCACGTTTACCGGTGAGGCAGTGCCGTCAACAGCGGCAAGGCTTGCCGGTTATGACGCGCCCGTGCCGGTGTGGTCGCGCAGTGAGCTGCTTGCCGGTCAGGCGTTTGCGGGACCGGCGTTGATCACGGAGACGGTGGCGACCACCTGGCTGCCGGCGGGTTGGCGGGCGACGGTCGATGCGCTGGGTAATCTCATGCTGGAACGTCAGGGCGACGTTTAGTATCTGGTCGACACAGGCAATTCGCGCCTGCAAGGCGCTCCTGCGCAATAGATACCTCTTGGCTTTGATAATTAATCTTGTAGGAGCGGACCGCGTCCGCGACAGGTATCAATCCAGGTCGCGCATGCGATGTGCTCCTGCAAATACCGAGCTACTAGGTAGCAGCGCCTTGCAGGCGCGAATTCTTGCAGCCAACAAAAAACCCGGCATGGCCGGGTTTCCTGTGTGCAGTCCTGATGTTGAAGACTACTTGATCTTGGCTTCCTTGTAGGCAACGTGCTTGCGAACCACCGGGTCGTACTTGGTGATCTCCATTTTCTCGGGCATGTTGCGCTTGTTCTTGGTGGTCGTGTAGAAGTGTCCGGTGCCGGCGCTGGAAACGAGTTTGATTTTATCACGCATGATGTCTGCTCCTAGACCTTGTCGCCACGGGCACGAATGTCGGCGAGTACGTTGTCGATGCCCAGCTTGTCGATGATGCGCATGCCCTTGGAAGAGACGCGCAGTTTCACGAAACGCTTTTCACCGGAGACCCAGAAGCGGTGTTCGTGCAGGTTCGGCAGGAAACGGCGACGGGTTCTGTTCTTGGCGTGGGACACGTTGTTACCGCTTTGCGGACGTTTACCCGTGACCTGACATATTCTGGACATTGCTAAAGCCTCGTAAAAAAGCCCGCCATTAGCGGGAGGGGCGCATTTTATACCAGAATCGAGGGCGGCTTTCAAGGCGTATCCGCGTGGGTGTATGAATGAAGCGCTATAAAAATCAATAACCTGGCTGGCTGCGTCAGTATTCTCGTGGTTGGCGGCTCATATCAGACCGCGCTCGGCAAAGGACACGCCTGCGCCGTCACCGACCACGACGTGGTCAATGACGCGAATATCGACCAGTGAAAGGGCCTCGACCAGCCGCCGTGTCAGCTGGATATCGGCCCGACTGGGTTCGGCAACACCGGAGGGGTGGTTGTGGGCCAGGATGATGGCTGCTGCATTATGGTGCAGCGCCCGCCGGACCACCTCACGCGGGTGCACGCTGGCGCCGTCGATCGTACCGCGAAACAGTTCCTCAAACTCGATGACGCGGTGGCGGTTGTCAAGAAACAGGCAGGCAAAGACCTCGTAGGGGAGATGCCGCAGCCGGCTGGAGAGAAATGTGCGTGTCGCGTCCGGGTTCTCCAGGGCGTCTGCGCGCTGCAATTGCTCCTGCAGGTGGCGCCGGGCCATTTCCAGTACCGCCTGCAATTGCGCGTACTTGGCGCTGCCAAGGCCGTGCCGGTCACAGAAGTGTTGCCGGTCGGCTTCCAGTAACGGCCGCAGCCCGCCAAAGTCGGTGAGCAGTTCACGTGCCAGGTCCACGGCCGTCTTGCCTGCCACGCCGGTGCGCAGAAAGATGGCGAGCAACTCGGCGTCCGACAGTGCTGCCGGACCGCGGCTGAGCAGTTTTTCCCGTGGCCGTTCCCGGGCAGGCCAGTCCCGAATGCAGTGCATGGCCCTGTATGACACAGCCGCTGCCACAGCGCTAGCAGCTGAATCCCGAGACCGCTGTAGGAGATGTCCCGGGACAACCCGCCAGCAGGCATCATCTGGTAGACTCGGCGCTTATGAATACGCTATCAGGCAAACATATTCTGCTCGGCGTCACCGGAGGCATCGCGGCCTACAAGAGTGCCGAGCTGGTGCGCCAGTTGCGACGCCAGGGAGCGGAAGTGCGTGTCGTGATGACCGCAGCGGCAACCGGGTTTGTCACACCGCTGACCTTCCAGGCACTGTCGGGACAGCCGGTGCATACGGAATTACTGGACGCCGATGCCGAGTCGGCCATGGGACACATCGAGCTGGCGCGCTGGGCCGATGTACTGCTGGTCGCGCCTGCCACGGCAGACTTTATTGCACGCATGGTCGCTGGCCGTGCCGATGACCTGCTGTCCGCCGTCTACCTGGCCTGCGACAGCCGCGTGGCCATCGCGCCCGCCATGAACCGCGTCATGTGGGACAATGCCGCCACACGTGACAATATCGCGACACTGACGGGTCGCGGCGTGCAGATACTGGGGCCGGACGAGGGCCTGCAGGCCTGCGGAGAGAGCGGACCCGGCAGAATGCTCGAACCCGGGCAGCTGGTGGACGCCGTTGCCGAGCTGTTCAATACCGGGGTACTTGCCGGTCAGCACGTCCTGGTGACAGCCGGGCCGACGCGCGAGGCACTCGACCCGGTGCGTTATATCAGTAACCGCAGTTCCGGGCGCATGGGCTTCGCCATTGCCGCCGCGGCGGCCGAGGCCGGGGCACAGGTTACCCTGGTGAGCGGCCCGGTGAACCTGCCCACGCCTGCCGGGGTACAGCGACTTGACGTGGTGAGTGCTGCAGACATGCACGCGGCCGTGATGAACCAGATTGCCGCTACCAGCCTGTTTATCAGTGTTGCCGCGGTGGCGGATTATCGTCCGGCGACGCCGTCTGCACAGAAGATCAAGAAGCAGGCCGGGGAGCAGTCGCTGCAGCTGGTAGCTAATCCGGACATACTTGCGGATGTCGCCGCCTTGCCGAATGCACCCTTTACGGTTGGCTTTGCGGCCGAGACCGAACAGGTCATTGACCATGCGCGTGAAAAACTGCAGGCCAAGCACATCAACATGATTGCCGCCAACGTGGTCGGTGATCAGCAGGGCTTTGATCGCGAGGACAATGCCCTGCACGTACTCTGGCCCGGGGGCGAGCAAGCCCTGGCACGTGCAAGCAAGACCAGGCTGGCGCGGCAGTTGCTGGATTTGATCAACAGACAATTTAATAGCATTGCCCGAGAGGGAAAGGTCATACCACTACATGGAAAAGATTCAGCTTAAGATACTCGATCAACGACTCGGTAACGAATTCCCCCTGCCACACTACGCCACGGACGGGTCCGCGGGCATGGATATGCGTGCCTGCCTGGATGCGCCGCTGCAGCTGGCACCGGGTGAAACCACTCTCATACCCTCGGGGCTTGCGATTCATGTTGCCGATGCCGGACTGGCCGCGGTACTGTTGCCGCGCTCCGGGCTGGGCCACAAGCATGGCATCGTCCTGGGTAACCTGGTCGGGCTGATTGATTCCGATTACCAGGGGCAGGTGTTTGTCTCCTGCTGGAATCGTGGCGACGAGACGTTCACCATCCAGCCGGGTGAACGCATTGCGCAGATGGTGATTGTGCCGGTGGTCCGTGCGGATTTTGAGATCGTCGACGAGTTCGTCGACAGTGACCGCGGGGCCGGTGGATTTGGCCACACCGGCCGTCATTGAGGTCAACTTTCAAGCACTGACTGCCGATACACTGTCACTGGTAAATCTGAAAATTCCATATTTATTACAAGTGTTTAGGGTATTGTTCAATCCATGAATCTTTCGCTTCCGGACTTTCTCAAGCGCAACAAGGCAGCCGACGACCAGCCGGCGGCCAAGCCGATGCCGCAGCTGACCGGTGATGCCAAACCGGCCAGCATCGGCAAGGTCCGTATCCAGTTGCTGGTCACCGCTGTGCTGCTGCTGGGTCTGCTGGCGGCCTTTGTGTTTCAGTTGATGTCCGGGTACATCCTGCGTGCCATGGACCAGGAATCCGATGTCGTCTCGAAGCAGGTTGCCATGCGGGTGGAATCCATGGTCGACCACTACAGCAAGGTCACTGCCCTGCTGGCCAAGGACCCGGATATTGCCTACCTGTTAATGGTCGGTAACGAGTCGGCCCTGGATGCCCGGGAAGAGTCACTGCGCTACGTGTTTCCCGGTGCCATCAATGTGCGGCTGCTGGCGCCGGGTATTACCGACGTCGACATGAACGCCTCGCCGCCATTGAGTCATGCCGCGCTGGCGCAGATGCGTGCCGCAGAGTCCGGTGAGGCCGCACCACCTGTCGAGGTGCACCTGTTCAACACGCCGCAGCAGCACATCAATCTCTCGCACCGGGTTGTCGATCCTGCCGGTAGCGGCGTGGTCGGTCACCTGATGGTGTCGCTGTCTGCCGATGTGCTGCAGGACGTCTACTCCGACCTGCAGGGTCTGAACGGCTACATCGAGTTGCAGCAGGACGGTGGCAAGGGACGGCCGGTCGAGGTTGCAGGATTTGGCGAAAAGACGCTCAAACAGGGCGAGCCCGACCGGGTCGTTCGTGTCGCTGGCAGTCGCTGGCAGGTTGCGTGGTGGCCGGCCGCGACCGGGCTGGGTGCGCTGGCCGGTATCAGCACGTGGGTACTGGGCGCCTTCCTGGTGGCTGCTGTACTGATGTCGGCGCTGATCATCTTCCTGATCAGGAAGATCAAGAATGCTCTACGTGTTGACCAGGTCAGCATGGTTACCATCATGAAAGATTTTCGTGACGGGCGCGTGCGGCGCCAGTACCCGTCAGGCCTGACAGAAATGCATGAAAGCGTTGAGTTCATGACCCAGCTCGCGATCAGCAGCAAGGCACCGGAAGGGTTTGTACCGGCGCCGCGTGAGCAGGATACGGAATATCAGGCTGACAAGGGCGAACAAGAACCAGTCGATGAGCTGGATACTGAAGATGATCGCAGTATTGATGAAGGCGTGGCGGCGGATTTTGGTTCCGCCATACGCAGCGATAATTTAATCGTGGAGGAAGGAACACCAGACATGGGAAGCATTGAAGAAGTTGATATTGATCCCTCGATATTTCGTGCGTATGACATTCGCGGTGTCATTGAGCAGACACTGACAACACAGGCTGTCAGGTTGATTGGTCGGGCCATTGGCAGCGAGGCCCTGCAGCGTGGACGCGACACTGTCGTGGTCGGACGCGATGGACGTTTGTCCGGCCCGTCACTATCCGAGGCCCTGATTGCCGGTATTACATCGACCGGTTGTGACGTGAAAGATATCGGTGTGGTGCCAACGGGGGTGCTGTATTTCGCGACCTACTACCTCGACACACAGACAGGCGTGGTGGTGACTGGCAGTCACAATCCACCTGATTACAACGGCCTGAAGATCGTTATTGACGGCGAGACTCTCTCGGGTCCTTCAATCCAGTCGCTGTATGAGCG
>CAJQNP010000242.1 GCA_905479705.1 uncultured Gammaproteobacteria bacterium | reverse complement strand
AGTTTTTTGCGCTGCCCCAGTCGCCTCAGCTTTTCAAGCAGCTGCTGATGGTATCCGGCTTCGAGCGTTATTACCAGATAGCGCGCTGCTTCCGCGATGAGGATCTGCGTGCGGACCGTCAGCCTGAATTTACCCAGCTTGATATCGAGATGTCCTTCATTGATGAAGAGCAGATCATCGTCACCATGACCGAGATGGTCAGGAAACTGTTTGCCGATGTGCTGGACGTTATGCTACCTGAAACTTTCCCACGTATCAGCTATGCTGAGGCGATGGCGCGTTTCGGTACCGACCGTCCGGACATGCGCATCAAGCTTGAGCTGACCGAAGTGTCCGACCTGATGTCGGATGTCGAGTTCAAGGTGTTTGCCGGCCCGGCCAATGACCCCGAGGGTCGCATCGCGGCCCTGCGTGTTCCCGGGGGTGCCGGGATCAGCCGCAAGGATATCGACGGTTATACAAACTATGTCAGCCAGTACGGCGCACGCGGGCTTGCCTATATCAAGGTCAACGACGTGCAAGCCGGTCGCGACGGGCTGCAGTCACCCATCCTCAAATTCCTGCCGGATGATGTCGTCGAGGCGATTGTCGCGCGCACCGCGGTGGAGAACGGCGACCTGGTATTTTTCGGCGCGGACCGCGCCACCATTGTCAACGAGTCATTGGGTGCGCTGCGCGTCAGGCTGGGCCATGACCTCGGCATGATCGAGGGCGACTGGGAGCCGGTCTGGGTAGTTGATTTCCCGATGTTCGAGCGCGATACCAAGAGCAATCGCTGGATGGCGCTGCATCACCCGTTTACTGCGCCGAAGAACGATGACCCGGCGGCGCTTGCGGCAGACCCGGGTACCAGCCTGTCCCGCGCCTACGACATGGTGCTGAACGGCACCGAGCTCGGCGGCGGCTCCATTCGTATCCACCGCACCGATCTGCAGGAAGCCGTGTTACAACTGCTGGGTATCGAGGAACAGGAGGCCCAGGACAAGTTCGGTTTCCTGCTGGATGCCCTGAAGCACGGCTGTCCGCCGCACGGTGGCCTGGCCTTTGGTCTCGACCGGCTGGTAATGCTGATGACGGGTGCGTCCTCGATTCGCGAGGTCATGGCCTTTCCGAAGACACAGACCGCGGCCTGTCCGTTAACGCAGGCACCGTCCTCGGTGGCAGCGGGACAGCTTATCGAACTGGGTATACACCTGCACAAGCCACCCGAGGTGGATGCCTGAGCGTGCCCCGGTCGGTATTACTGTCGACCCGCGGCGGCAACACCGCTGCATGATTCTCTTCGGGCTGCACCATGACTGAAGCGCAGCCACGCCCTGGCTGGACGCTGTTGTGTGTTGTGGCCGGCAGCCTTGTTGCACTGTATGCCACGCTGAAGTGGATGGCGGTGGTCCATGTCGGTGATGTCTACCTGCCGGTCAGTCATGATTCCTTCTACCATGCGCGGCGTATTCTCGATGCGGTCGCGGACCCCTCGGCCTATTACCAGTTCGCTGCCACCATCCATGTCCCGGAAGGCAGCTGGCTGACCTGGCCCTGGGCCTACGACTGGTTGCTGGCGCAACTGACGCGCCTCGGGCAGTGGCTGAGCGGGGCACGGGACCCGATGGCCGTGCTGGTGGTGATCCCGCCGCTGGCGAGCATCATCAATGTGGCGCTGGTTGCGGGGATCGGTCGTCGCATCGGGCTGGCGCCGCTGCTGCAGCTGCTGGCCGTGCTGTGCTACGCCCTGTTGCCGCTGACGCAGGGCCTGCACGGCGTCGGGATTCTCGATCACCACTACGTTGAACAGACCTTTGTGCTGTTGACGCTGTACCTCGGGCTGGCCTGGTTTGCCTCCGGCCTGCATCCCCGTTACGGCGTATTGCTCGGTGTCACGCTGGGTGCCGCCACGGCCTTTCACAACAGCCTGTTTATCCTGCAGCTACCGGTGTTGCTCACGGCCACTGTGCTGTGGCTGCGCGGATCAGCATTACTGGCCGGTTCCAGAGTGGCACTGTTGTCGCTGTCACTGCTGCTGTCGACCCTGCTGTTCCTGCTGCCCTCGGAACCCTTCAGGCTGGGTTACTCGGCCTACTACCTGCATTCCTGGTTTCACCTGTATGTCGCCGCGTGCACGGCGCTGGTCATGGCATACTTCGCGCGCTGGCGGGCCTCGCCGCGTACGCTGGTGATCCTGTTACTGCTTGGTCTGGTGATGCTGGCCGGCATGGGGCAGCAGCTCGGTTCCGGCATGAGCTATGTCTCCAGCGATATCGCCGAGTGGAAGAACATCGCCGAGACCGAGACCGTTGCCTCCTACCTGCGCCAGCACGGCATGGCATCACTCGCCAGTGTCTATACCTGGCTGGTCGTGCTGCTACCCGTCATCGTGCTCTGGTATGTCGTCCGCTTGTTCCGCTCACGGGACGCAGGCGAATTGTTCTTCGCCGTCATGGTCGTGTTTGGCAGTGGCTTGCTGCTGGCGCAGTGGCGCATGCATTACTTCGGTTCGTTTGCACTGTTCCTGCCCGTGTTGTTGCTGGCGCAATATCGCTCTACGGTCCAGCCGCGTGGCAGGTGGGTGACCTATGCCGCCGTGCTGCTGGTCGTGGCTGTGGCCTACCTGCCTGCCTACGAGCGGCTGATGAGCAGTCCGTTGATCACGCGTTCCTACGAGTACGGCCTGACGCGCAGTATCTTTGTCGAGATGCACAAGGCCTGTGCGGCAGAACCGGGTGTCATCCTTGCGGGGCACAATGACGGCCACTACATCAGCTTTCACAGCGACTGCCCGGTGATTGCCAACAATTTCATTATCAGCCCGCTGCACTCGCAGAAGGTCAGGCAGTCCGAGCAGTTGCTTGCCGGCACGGCAGCCAGCCTCGCGGCGAACGAGCCGTGGATTCGTTACGTGTATGTGAACCGCATGGACAACGTGCTGGTCAACGAGCCCGACGCCGTGGTGCGCGCGGCCAATGCCGGTCTGCGCGAGGAGTTGCTGTTAAACCCGGGTGCATTCCCGGCCGGCTTTACCCTGCTGGCGGAAGTGCAGATAGCCGTGCGACCCGACAGCCCGCCGTTACCGCTGGCCCGGCTGTTTCGTATTGACCGTGAGGCCCCGCCTACAGATCGTTGATGGCCGTGGCCAGCGTCGTCGCAATCACCTGGTAACCCTGTTTGCCCGGATGGCCGTCCCAGAGTCGCGGGTAGAGTGCGCCGTTGTCCAGCGCGGCCGCCTGCAGCGGTTTCACCAGGTCAACGTAGAGCGCCCCTGGCAGGGCGCCGATGCGCCCGGCGAGTTCATCAATGTTTTCCTGTTCCATTGCAATGAGCCGGGTATAACTGGCCGGCGCCTCGAGTGCTTCCTGTGCGACACGCGCGGCAAAGACCAGTTCACGGGTGGGGATGGTGGTGAACACGACACGAATGTCATGGGTTGAGGCCTGTGCCGTGATGCGGCGTGCGACCTCGGCCATGATGGCGTAGCCCGTGGTGACCGCGGCCTGCTCACGGTCGTTCACGGCGAGTCGTCCCGGCGGTGTGAGTGCCAGCTTGCTGCCATCGCTGAAGGTGACTGGCCAGGCATCATCAACGGCCAGCATGGATTTCACCTGCGGTGTGTCGCCCTTGTCCAGCGCTGGATCGATCATCAGGTCCTGCCAGTGCGGATTACCGTAGGCGGTCGCGAAACTGTCGAGTGCATCATTGCCACTGTAAAAGGCAATGATGACCACCCGGGGTTTCAGCCGGGTGGCCTTGTCGAACATGTAGAGATACTGGACGGCACCCCAGCCACCCACGGCCATGCTGTATACATCGTCCTGCGGGTTGTTCATGCCCTGCAGCTGGCTGGGCCAGTTGTCTTCCAGGGGCTCACCGATACCGTATGTCTGGCTGTCGCCGATGACCACGATGCGTGGTGAATTCGGCACGGCCCTGTTGCGAAAACCCAGTACATCATGTGGACCGGTACCACTGTCGGCCGGCAGCAACGGCGTGAAACGCGTATTCGTGTGCGGGTCGTTGAGCAGCATGCCCCCGGTGAGCGCATCCGCTTCACGAAACACGCCGGCATAAAAGGGGGGTAGCGTCTTGCTGGTCTGCACCAGCTGCAGGTCGACCGGCACGCCCAGTAGCTGCGGTGCCAGCCAGCGCACCAGCAGCAGCGATATCGCGGTGGTCAGGATGATGGCAACGGATGCAAGCACCCAGTCGTTTTTGCTCATGCTCATGGTGTTGCTCTTGTCTGGCGGTTGGACTGGAACTCTGTCCGGGCAGGTTTTATTGTACTGGCTCGGACGTTGCGTTGTGCACTGCTGCATAGACACGGGGAGATTCGCGGTATGAAGGAGACCGTCGTACTGGTTCATGGTGTCTGGATGACCGGCCTCGAGTTGAATCTGCTGGCACTGCGGCTGCGCCGCTGTGGTTACCGGACCGAGGTGTTTCGCTACCGTTCGCTGTACCGGCCTGTGCCACATAACGCGCAGCGCCTGCGCAAATGCATTGCCGAGCTGGGCGATACCCGGGTGCACGTGGTCGCTCACAGCCTCGGCGGGATCGTGACCCTGCAGGCGCTGCAGGAGCAGCCCGATCTGTTCGACGGTCGCATCGTGTTGCTGGGCAGTCCGGTCAACGGCAGTATCATCGCCCGGCGGGTCAACCGTTACCGCCTGTTTCGCTGGCTGCTCGGGCGCAGCGGAGAGGGCGCGTTGCTCGGTGGTGGACCGCGCTGGCAGGGCGCACAGTCCCTCGGGGTGATTGCCGGGACCCGGCCGGTGGGGGTAGGGTTCCTGCTGGGTGGTTTCGAGGGCGCTAACGACGGCACGGTCGCGGTCGAGGAAACGCGGCTGGAAAACAGCGTTGCCAGCACCCGCTTCCGCAGCAGCCATTTCGGCCTGGTGGTCTCGGGCAGGGTCGCCGCGGCGGTGTGCAGTTTTCTCAGGCACGCTCGCTTCGAGCCGCCCGCTGATTAGGCCGGTTTGCCGGGGATGCGCTATAACTCGGCTCGGCAGCGGTGCTAAACTAGCGCCATTCAGTCTTACTCGAGGAAAGTGAACGATGGCAGGACACAGTAAATGGGCCAATATTCAACACCGCAAGGGGGCCCAGGATGCCAAGCGCGGCAAGCTGTTTACCAAGTTGATCCGTGAGATCACCGTGGCGGCGCGGGTCGGCGACCCGGATCCTGCCAGCAATCCACGCCTGCGCCTGGCTGTCGACAAGGCGCTTGCCGGCAACATGACCAAGGACACCATCGAGCGCGCCATCAAGCGCGGCTCGGGTGCACAGGAAGGTGAGAACTACGAAGAGGTGCGCTACGAGGGCTATGGTCCCGGCGGCATTGCCGTCATGGTCGATTGCGTCACCGACAACCGCAACCGGACCGTCGCCGAGGTGCGCCACGCCTTCTCCAAGGCCGGTGGCAATCTCGGTACCGACGGCTCGGTGGCCTACCAGTTCACCCAGGCCGGCATCCTGAGTTTTCCCAGTGGCAGTGACGAGGACCAGATCATGGAGGCCGCGCTGGAGGCGGGTGCCGAGGATGTGCTCGGCAACGATGACGGCTCCGTGGACGTGCTGACCGAGCCCGACCGGTTTGTCGACATCAAGGAGGCCATGGTCGCCGCCGGGCTGGAACCGGAGCAGGCCGAGGTCACCATGCGTGCGGCAAATGCCACGCCGCTGGACAAGGATGACGCCGAGAAGATGATCCGTCTGCTGGAACGTCTGGAAGACCTCGATGACGTGCAGAACGTCTATTCCAACGCGGACATCTCCGAGGAGATCCTGGAGCAGCTGGGTTAAGCCGACCTGCCAGAATCCATGACTGCTATCTACCTCACTCCATGATCCGCATCCTCGGCATCGATCCGGGTTCCCGGGTAACCGGTTACGGCATCATTGACCAGTCCGGGCAGAAAATCAGCTATGTGGCCAGCGGCTGTATTCGCACCCGGGGCGGTGCGCTGGCCGATCGTCTCGGTATTATCTTTGCCGGCGTCCGGGAGATCATCGAGCAATACACGCCCAACGAGATGGCCATCGAACGGGTGTTCATGAACAAGAATGCCGATTCCGCACTCAAGCTCGGCCAGGCGCGCGGTGCCGCCATCTGTGCCAGCGTACACAGTGACGTGCCCGTGGACGAGTATGCCGCGCGCGAGATCAAGCAGGCCGTCGTCGGCAAGGGTGGTGCCAGCAAGGAACAGGTGCAGCACATGGTTTGCGTGTTGCTGGCGTTGCCGGCGACACCGTCTGCCGATGCCGCCGATGCGCTGGGCGTTGCCGTGTGCCACGGTCACCAGCGCGAGACGCGGCGCCGCATGGCCAACAGCCAGGCGCAACGCGAGGCCATGTTGTGATCGGCCTGTTGCGCGGCAAGATCCTCGCCAAGCAGCCCCCCAGCCTGTTGCTGGACGTGCACGGGGTCGGCTATGAAGTGGATGCACCCATGACGACCTTCTATGATCTGCCCGAGGTCGGTGCCGAGGTCACCCTGTTTACCCACCTGGCCGTGCGCGAGGATGCCCATACGCTTTACGGCTTCATTGCGCTCGGCGACCGCACCCTGTTCCGCAACCTGCTCAAGGTCAACGGTGTGGGTGCGCGCCTGGCGCTGACGATCCTGTCCGGCATGAGTGCGCAGACCTTCGTCGCCTGTGTGCAGGCAGGTGACGCCGATGCGCTGGTCAAGCTGCCGGGTATTGGCAAGAAGACCGCCGAGCGGCTGATTATCGAGTTGCGCGACCGCCTCGAGGGAATGACACCGACCGAGAGTACGCCGCACAAGGCCAGCATGGTTGCGGCCAGTCCGGTTGAGGATGCCGTGACCGCGCTGGTGGGGCTGGGTTACAAGCCACAGGAGGCCAGCAAGATGGTGCGGGTGATCGATACCGCCGACATGTCCTCCGAGGACATCATTCGCAGTGCACTGCAGACCACCCTGCAATAGCCCCGTTTGTGCGGGGTTTCACTTGATTTAGTCCCCGCCAGAACCGACACTAGGCCCCCATGATTGAAGCTGATCGACTGGTCGCGCCACAGGGGTCCGGGGAGGACGAGGTGCTCGACCGCGCCGTCCGTCCCAAGCGGCTTGCCGACTACGTGGGTCAGCCGCAAGTCTCTGAACAAATGGAGATTTTTATCCAGGCGGCGAAGGGGCGCGGAGATGCACTGGACCACACCCTGATCTTTGGACCGCCCGGGCTGGGCAAGACCACGCTGGCCCACATCATTGCCAACGAGATCGGCGTCAACCTGCGCCATACCTCCGGCCCGGTGCTGGAGCGTCCCGGTGACCTGGTGGCGCTGCTGACCAACCTGGAACCGAACGACGTGCTGTTCGTCGACGAGATCCATCGCCTCAGCCCGGTAGTGGAGGAGATCCTCTACCCGGCGATGGAGGACTACCAGCTGGACATCATGATCGGAGAAGGGCCGGCGGCGCGCTCCATCAAGCTCGATCTGCCGCCGTTTACCCTGGTCGGCGCCACCACGCGTGCCGGCCTGCTGACCTCACCGTTGCGTGACCGCTTCGGTATCGTGCAGCGACTGGAATTTTATGCCGCGGGTGACCTGGCATCCATCCTGCAGCGCGCTGCCGGGATCCTCGGTATCGAGATCGATGCAGAGGGTGCCATGGAACTGGCCGGTCGCTCGCGCGGTACGCCGCGCATCGCCAACCGCCTGCTGCGCCGGGTGCGCGACTATGCCGAGGTGAAAGCCGACGGCAAGGTGACCCGCAGCATCGCGGGCAAGGCCATGGAAATGCTGAATGTCGATTCGCAGGGCTTTGATGCCCAGGACCGTCGCCTGCTGATGACCATCATCGAGAAATTCGATGGCGGTCCTGTAGGCGTCGATAATTTGTCGGCCGCGATCGGCGAGGAACGCGGTACCATCGAGGACGTGCTGGAACCCTACCTGATTCAGCAGGGCTTCATTATGCGAACACCGCGCGGACGCATGGCGACGCGCAATGCCTATTTACACTGTGGCCTGAAGCCACCGGCCGCACCGGCGGCTCCGCTGGAGCTGTTTGCCGACGACACGGGTGAAGGTGCGCCACACTGATGATTGCATGAGCGTGTTGTTTTCTCATTTGCTGTTACTTGCCCATGTTCACACACCGAATTCCCTCGCAAGGGAATTTGTCGGTGTTGTTGTGGTCAGTAAAGCCGTCACGGGGCATTGAGCACCTTGCCCGGGTTTCAATGGCCGGTGCGTGTGTATTACGAGGACACCGACAGCGGCGGTGTCGTTTACTATGCCAATTACCTGCGTTTCATGGAACGTGCGCGGACGGAGTGGATGCGTGAGCTGGGATTTGAACAGGACGTGTTGATCAGGGAGGAGGGTGTTATCTTTGCCGTGCGTTCCGCGAAGGTCGACTACCTGCGACCGGCGCTGTTCAACGATCAGCTGACCGTGGTGACCGAGTTGACACATCGCGGTCGCGCCAGCCTGACTTTTTTTCACAGCATTATCCGCCAGCAGGAACCTGCACAGCCGTGCTGTACCGGCGAGGTCAGGGTTGCCTGCATCAACGCCGGGTCCCTGCGACCGCAACCCATACCCGATTTATTATTAAAGGAGATAGCGGATGTCAGCTGACATGTCCTTTTTTCACCTGATAACCGGCGCCAGCCTGGTGGTGCAGCTGGTGATGCTGCTGTTGCTGGTGGTGTCCATGGTGTCATGGACCATGATCTTTCGACGCCG
>CAJQNP010000241.1 GCA_905479705.1 uncultured Gammaproteobacteria bacterium | reverse complement strand
AAACATCTTGCCCAGACCGCCGCTAATAAAATAACGACCGGCGCTCATGTCGCCACCCTCGTCCAGGTCGGCACTGGACTGGTAGACCGCACCCGCCTGCAGCGACCAGCGCGCCGGCGCCTCACCAAATTGCGGCTGTTCAGCATGCACCGCTGATACGCCAAGAACGAACAGTGTCATTACAAGAATGTGTGCTTTCATATGCGGGATATACGATTCAGTGACAGGGACAGGGGTGAGACAGTATATCAGTCAGTCCGTTCGGACAATCCCCGGATTTTTCAGGTGCAAGCGATTCCCGATTGCTGTCACCCGCAAACCTGTCGCAGGAATCCACCGCGATGCGACACGGCAGGGCCCTTGATCTCTTTCCGGAGGCCTGCCTGGTGATGGCGCGCCGGGTTCATTGACCTATACTTGGCAGGTACGTCAAACACGTGATGTACCGCGAGGGCTTTGATTCCCGCTACAAGCGGCACCGCTGTCTTGTGGTATGCCTCACGTTTGCAGGCAGCTATACCATCCCCGAACAAGCAACAACAGGACAGGGAACCATGAACAATAACCAGGGAATCGATTCGGCAACACACGACACTGGCGGGGACAACAGCGATCTCGAGAAACTGGATCTCGAGGACGTCTACAAAAAGCTGGAAAGCACGCCCCGGGGGCTGTCTGCGGCCGAGGCCGAAACACGACTGGACCGGTACGGCCGCAACCAGCTGGAAGACCGCCAGGTCAGCAACCTCGAAAAGTTCCTGCGTTACTTCTGGGGCCCCATCCCCTTCATGATCGAGGCCGCCGCCGGCCTCTCTGCACTGATCGGTCACTGGTCGGATTTCGGCATCATCATGGTGCTGCTGGTCTACAACGCCGTTTCCGGTTTCTGGCAGGAGCGCAAGGCTGCCGACGCCCTCGCCGCCCTGAAGGCGGGCATGGCCCCCAGGGCGCGCGCATTGCGTGACGGGCAATTCTCGCCCATCGATGCCACCGAGGTCGTTCCCGGCGACGTGGTGCGTATCAAGCTCGGCGAGGTCGTACCGGCCGATGTGCGTTTCATAGACGGCGATTACATCAGCATCGACCAGGCCGCACTGACCGGTGAGTCACTGCCGGTGAGCAAGAAGATCGGCGACAGCGGTTACTCCGGCAGCATCGCCAGGAAGGGCGAGATGACGGCCGTGGTCATCGCTACTGGCAACAATACCTTTTTCGGGCGTACCGCCAGCCTGGTCGCCTCCGCCGGCGGTGGTGTCTCCCATTCACAGAAGGCCGTTGCCCAGATCGGCGACTTTCTCATTATCCTCTCCCTCATCCTGGCCTTCCTGCTGGTGGGATTCGAGTTCTACCGCGACATCGTCGCGGAAGATGACTGGCACTGGTCCGACCTGGTGGACATCCTGCGACTGGTGCTGGTGCTGCTGATTGCATCCATCCCGGTGGCCATGCCGACCGTCATGACCGTCACCAATGCCCTGGGTGCACTGGCGCTGTCGAAGAAAAAGGCCATTGTCTCCCGGCTGGAGGCCATCGAGGAGCTGGCCGGTGTCGACGTACTCTGCTCGGACAAGACCGGCACCCTCACCAAGAACCAGTTGACCCTCACCGAGCCGATCCCGTTTGGCGAGGTCGATGCACAGGCGATCATCCTCGGTGGCGCACTGGCCTCGCAAAGAGACGGTGACGACAGCATTGACCTGGCAGTGATTGCCGGGCTCAAGCAGCCGGAGATACTCGACAGCTATACACAGACCCGCTTCGTCCCCTTCGACCCGGTCAGCAAGCGCACCGAGGGAGACGTCACCGATGCGCAGGGCAAGGCCCTGAAATACACCAAGGGTGCACCCCAGGTGATTATCGGCTTATGCACCCTCGATGACGACACCCGGACCAGGGCCGTGAAAACGGTGGCAGAGCTGGCGGCGAAGGGCGAGCGCGCCCTCGGCGTGGCGCAATCGACAGACGACGGCAACAGCTGGAACTTCCTCGGCATCCTGCCGATGCAGGACCCGCCGCGGGATGACTCCAGGGAAACCATCCAGCGCGCCAGGGAACACGGCCTCAAGGTCAAGATGGTCACCGGCGACGACGTCGCTATCGGCAGCGAGATCTCGGCCGAACTGGGCATGGGCACCCACCTGCAGGCCGCCGCGGACCTGTTCACCAGCGACATGGACATGAGCCACCTGCCGGAGCAGATCACCGCATGCGTGGAAAAGGCCGACGGCTTTGGCCGGGTGTTCCCTGAACACAAGTACGGCATCGTCAAGGCACTGCAGGACCGGGGCCATATCGTTGCCATGACCGGCGACGGTGTCAACGACGCACCGGCACTCAAGCAGGCCGACTGCGGCGTGGCGGTGAGTGGCGCCACGGATGCCGCCCGCGCTGCCGCGGCACTGATACTCACCGCACCGGGCCTGTCGACGATCATCGATGCCATCGACGAGGCCCGCAGGATCTTCGAGCGCATCATTAACTACGTCGTCTACCGGGTGGCCATGACCCTGGACATCATGTTCGTCGTGGTGCTGGGCACGATCTTTTTCGGCTTCTCTCCCCTCACCCCGGTGATGATCATCCTGCTGGCCCTGATGGATGATGTGCCGATCATGACCATTGCCTATGACAACACCCTGCTGCCAAAGCAACCGGTGCGCTGGAACATGCGACGGCTGTTGCTGGGTTCCAGCCTCATGGGCCTGTTATCGGTGGCGCAGAGTTTCGGCCTGCTGCTCGTCGGCATGGAATGGTTGAGTAATCCCGAGTGGCAGTCCTGGATAAAATTGACCCGGGAGCAGATCCAGACCGCAGTATTCCTGCAACTTGTTGCCGGCGGTCACCTGCTGCTGTTCGTGGTGCGCTCCCGCGGGCCGTTCTTCGGCCGCCCCTGGCCAGCCAGCTCGCTGTTCCTCGCCCTGGTGGGCACCCAGGTCCTGGCGGTACTGATGTGCGGTTTTGGCTGGTTTGTGACCGCGATCCCCTGGATCGTCATTGCGATGGTGTGGGCCTATCTCATAGCCTGGATGCTGGTACTCGACGGCGTGAAACTGCTGCTCTATCGCAGGCTCGCTCACGGTTAGCGTTAAGCCCGGCTGCATGCAGCACACCGCTTGGCGGCGATGCGGATCGTTGCCATAGCGCGCCCAGAAAAAAAACAGCCCGTGATTGAACACAACCAAGCAGCCACCTGGATGATCAGCGTTACGGTTTTCATCGTTATAATCACCGGGAGCATTGCAAGCATCATCGTCGTCGAGGCCGCCTCACGTTACGGCATGACGATCGCGTTCCGGGAGTTTGCCCGAACCGGTGTGCCCGTCACGCTTGTTTCACTGCTGGTCGCGGCCGGATGGCCGTGGTTGACAGCCGCAAGCGGTATATCGGAATTACTGTGAAACAGCATTGTTAACCACGAGAACCCTGCCATGACCGTTGAAGAACTTATACACAAGATCAGTACTGCACCCGAGGCAGTCGACTTCACAGAAGTCATCAGCACCATAGATAACGCCTACCAGTACACCCCTGCCCGCTTTTCCAACGGCACGGGCAGCAAGCGCGTCATCAACGAGGCAGGCAGCAACGAGGGCTCCTGCAAGATCCTTGCATTCGCCAGGCTAAACGAATTGACCGAACAACAAACGCTGAATTGCTTTGCAAACTACTACCGTGAAGATGTCCTGCAACACCCTGACAATGACGATCACGCCAATATTCGGAACTTTATGCTGTCAGGCTGGGAAGGTATTGAATTCGAGAGCGAGGCCTTGCAGCCACGCTAGTGCCGGCAACAGGCCGCGCCTTGCTGGCGGCTACTGGGCCCGGTAAAACGCTGCCTGTTTCCCTGTTCGATTAAAGCAACGACTCAATAGGTACTCTTTCGATCAAGGCGCTCCAGCCGGGCCTGCTGTTGCTCCAGGTCGAATTCAAGCTCGACAAGCTCGTCTTCAACGCTGTGCATGTCATCCTGCAACTCGTTGAGCTCGTAGAGGATCATTACCCGTTGATCGCTCTTGAGACCATCGCCGACCAGGTCGGCCAGCTTTTCGGCCCGGGTTTGTTCCAGGCTTGAGAGTGTTTGCTTGTGGCTGTTGATGCGTGAATGGGTCTGGTTGACCGCCGTGCGCGCCAGGTAGAGCTTTCGACCGGCGTTGTAGGCCTCGCGAAAATCGCCGGCCAGTGCGGCCGGACAAACCGCGGCCAGGCCACGGCCGGCGTTGCCAAGACGGAAGCCGTTCTCCGCCTTGCAGTACTCGCGCAAGCCTTCTGCGCGGCCGGCGTTATATTCATCCAGGTCGGGCACCACGGCGTGTTTTGCACAGTCCTCGCGGTACTCGCCCACCACAGTGGCGGATTTACCGGCCGCGCCGTCCTGGTACCCGATCAGTCGCCAGTCTGCGAGCTGACATTCGTCCTTGTTGAGGGTGGCACAACCCTGCAACAACACGGACAGCGACAAGAGTGAGGCGGCAAACAGGTAATGAAGTCGACGTTTTGCAGTCATGCGATGAACTTCTCTCTCGTGCCTGCAGCGGCGGGTGCCTGCAGATTCCTTCTATATAGCGTCCCCTATTCGGAAAACTTGCCGGTGGCAAGCGTTCACGACAGAACTGTGTCCCGGGTCGCATCTGGCCGGCCTAAACCCGCACCCGGCAGTCAGCGCGGATACCGTGACCTTGCCGGTATGCGAGGGCGGGCGATCTAGGTCGTATCCTCCGCGGCCAGTTCCCGCTCGAGCTGGCGCCGCACCCGTTTTGGCGAACCGGTGTGCCGTGCCAGCAGGTCGTAGGCGACGGGGACCACGAACAGGGTGAAGAAGGTGGCCGACAGGATGCCGGACAGCACCACGGTGCCGATGACGGTGCGCGTTTCCGTGCCGGCGCCGGATGACAGCAACAACGGTATGGAGCCGGCCGCGGTGGTTATGCCGGTCATGATGATCGGCCGCAGGCGGATGTCGGCGGCCTCGACCAGTGCCTCGCGGAACGGCTGGCCGGCATCGCGCAACTGGTTGGCAAACTCCACGATCAGGATCCCGTTCTTGGCGGACAGCCCCACCAGCATGATCAGGCCGATCTGGCTGTACAGATTGAGTGTCTGGCCGGTCACATACAGACCGAACAGGGCGCCAACCATGGCGAGCGGCACCGTCAGCATGATCACAAACGGATGCACCCAGCTTTCGAACTGGGCGGCGAGTACCAGAAATACCACCACGATACCGAGCAGGAAGGTGAACAGGATCGCCACGCCGGTCGACTTGTAGTCTTCCGACTGGCCCTTGTAATCGATAATGACCTCACTAGGCAGGTACTCGTTGACCAGTTGTTCCAGCGCGTCGAGCGCATCACCCAGCGCCACGCCGTCACCAAGGTTGGCCTGCAGGGTGATGGCCCGCACCCGGTTGTAGCGGTTCAGGGTGATCGAGTCGGCGAACTCCTCGAGCTGCACCAGGTTGGAAAGCGGGATCAGTTGCTGCGTGCGTTGCGAGCGCACGTAGATGTTTTCCATGCTGGTCGGTGTACGCTGGGCAGCACGCTCGCCTTCCAGGATGACATCGTACTCCTCGCCGGCGTCGATGTAGGTGGTCACGCGGCGTGAACCGAGCAGCGTTTCCAGCGTGCGCCCGATACTGCCAACGGTGACGCCGAGTTCCGCGGCACGGTCATAGTCGATGACCACGCGCAGCTGTGGCTTGGTTTCCTTGTAGTCCCAGTCGAGCCCGACCAGGCCGGGATTATTCTCGTTGATCTTCTCCACCAGGGTGTCGCGCCACTGCGCCAGTTGCTCATAGGTACCGCCACCGAGGACAAACTGCACCGGCTTCTGTACACGCGCCCCGAAGCCCTGGCGCATCACCGGAAAGGCACGCACACCTGGCAGGTCCTTGAGCCGCTCGCGCACATCGGCCATGATCTCCCAGGCAGAACGGCGTTGCGACCAGTCACTCAGCACATTGATGACAATACCGGTATTGAAGATCTCGAAGTTGCCGAACGCACGTGGCGCGCGCACCAGCATGCGCGAGATTTCGCCGTTTTCCACCAGCGGCATGAGACGCTGTTCGATCTCCGTCATGTAGGCCGCGATATACGGGTAGGAGGTCCCCTCGGGCCCGGTCACCATCAGGTAGAACACACCACGGTCCTCGCGCGGTGCGTATTCATCGGGAATGTCCTGATACAACCACACGGAACCGCCCAGCAGACCGATGAACACCAGCCCGACAATCCAGTTGCGTTTCAGCGAAGCCTGCAGCGCAGCATGGTAGCCGTTGCGCACGCGAGCAAACACACGGTCCACCAGCCCTGACAGTCGCGAGTGCCGCGTGTCCTTTGGCAGAATCCTGGAGGCCAGCATCGGCGACAGCGACAACGCCACGAAACTGGAGAACATCACGGCAGCGGCCATGGTCAGGGAGAACTCCGAAAACAGCCGGCCAATGTCGCCCTGCAGGAAGGCAATCGGTACAAACACCGCCACCAGTACCACGGTGGTGGCTATCACCGCGAAACCGACCTGGCGGGTACCGCGGTACGCCGCCACCAGCCGTGTTTCGCCATAGCGTTCCATGCGCCGGTGAATGTTCTCGATCACCACGATGGCATCATCCACCACCAGACCGATGGCCAGCACCAGCGCCAGCAGGGTGAGAATATTGAGCGAGAAATCCAGCGCCAGCAGCACCATGGAGGTGGCGATCAGCGACACCGGTACGGTCACGGCCGGCACCAGCATGGCGCGCAGGTTGCCCAGGAACAGGTAGATGACGCCGATCACCATGCTGATGGCGATAAACAGTGTCTTGTAGACCTCGCGGATGGCGCCCTCGACAAACACCGAGCTGTCATAGCTCTGCTTGATCGCCATGCCCGCGGGCAGCGTCGGGTTAATGCGCGCCATCTCCGCGCGCGCGGCCTTGGCCACCGCCAGGGTATTCGCCGTCGACTGCTTGGTGATGCCGATGCCCACCATGGGTACGCCGTTGCCGCGGAAGAACAGGCGGTCTTCCGAGGTCCCGCGCTCCACCCGCGCCACGTCGCCGAGCCGCACCAGGTAGCCGTCCTCGCCACGCGCAAGCACCAGTCGGGCGAAGTCCCCGGTATTCTGGAAGGTGCGCTGGGTGCGCACGGTAAACTGACGGTTGTCGGAATCGATACTGCCCGCCGGCAGTTCCAGGTTCTCGGCGCGCAGCGCAGTCTCCACGTCAGCCACCGTCAGGTCGCGCGCGGCGAGTTCGCGGCGATCCAGCCAGATACGCATGGCATACACCTGGCCGCCACCGACGCGTACCCGCGCCACACCGTCCAGTACGGAAAAACGATCCACCAGGTAGCGCCGCGCATAGTCGGTCAGTTCCGGGATACCCATACCCACCCCGGCCAGGTTCAGCCACATGATCACATCTTCATTACTGTCCTGCTTCTGGATATCCGGCGGATCGGCCTCATCCGGCAAGTCGTCGAGGATGGCGGAGACACGGTCGCGGATGTCATTGGCGGCGGCATCGATATCACGATTGATAGCGAACTCCACGGTGACGCGCGAACGCCCGTCCTCGCTGATGGAGGCGATGGTGCGAATTCCCTCGATGCCGGAGATGCGATCCTCGATCAGCTCGGTAATCCGGTTTTCCACCACGTTCGCGGCCGCCCCCGGATAGGTCGTGTCCACGGTGACAATTGGCGGATCGATGTCCGGGTATTCGCGCAAAGGCAGGCGGTCAAAGGACAACAGGCCAAAGGCGATCAGCAACAAGGACAGAACCGCGGCGAATACCGGCCGGGTTACCGAGATATCCGAGAGGATCATTCGGAACGAGGGCTGCCGGGTAGCGAGCGCAACAGCTCGGCAAGCGGCAGGCTGCCGTCGTCAATCGCGCTAACGGTCACCGCCGCGCCCGGGCGGATCTTCATGTGGCCGTGTGTCACCACCTGCTCACCCGCACTCAGTCCATCCACCACCTCGACCTGTCCGGGTCGACGGCTGCCAATGCGGATCTCGCGATTCTGCACCGTATTGTCCTCGCCCACGACATACACGAATTGCTGCTCACCCAGTGGTTGCAGCGCCTCTTCCGGAAGAATCAACGCCCTGCGCGGATTCTTCAGCAGCCTCACCAGCATCAGCATACCGGGCTTGAGCAGACGTTGCGGATTCGGCAACAGGGCGCGCACGCGAATGGAACGCGTTGCCGGATCAATGCGGCTGTTCACCGACTTGACGCTGCCGCTGAACTCGCGCCCGGCAAAGGCACGGCTGCTGGCAATCACCTCAAGGCCGGGATGCAACACCTCCAGGTAGGTGGCGGACAGCGGAAACTCCAGCTTCATGACGCTGTCATCATCCAGCGTCGTGATCAGCTCTCCGGGCTGTACCAGCGCACCCACGCTCAAATCGCGCAGGCCAACGATGCCGGCAAACGGCGCCTTGATCAGCCGATCGGCCAGCCGTGACTCGATGGCCGCCAGCCGCGCCCGCGCGGTTTGCGATTGACGCTGGCGTTCATCGAGCAGTGACTGGGCAGCCGTGCCCTCTTCAGCCAGCGGCTTGATTCGCTGGTACTGGCGGTAGGCCTCGCTGGCAGTGGCGCGCGCCTCTTCCAGCTGGGCGTGTTCCTCCCGACTGGTCATCTCGACCAGCACCTGGCCCTTTTCCACGCGGTCACCGTCGTCGAAATGAATAACGCTGATGGTTTCCGTGACCGTGGCGGTCAGCTCAACCGACTCATTCGCCAGCAGGGTTCCCAGCGCCTCGAGGGTATCGGCGAAATCGATCAGACGCACGGGTGCCACAATGACCCCGGGGGGCGGCGGCCCGGCCGCCAGCGCTACGCCGCTGAACAGGGTCGCAGCAACACACAACAGGCGTGGCCAGACTGGACTGAGGATTCGGATCATGGGGTTGCGATGTTGTTCCCGGGTTGTCGGCACAGCATATTCCTGATGTCGAAAGACTGCCAGCTACTCTTGCAGACAGTGCCTGGTTGCGTGAAGTTCAGGCACCATCACCCTCACCCCGCCAGGGGTGCATTATCGCCACGAACCGCTATGCTGGGTACCATGATAACGGAACGCCATTTACTGCGGTTCCCCTGCTTGCTGGCCGGCCTGTTGCTGGTCGCCGCGGCGGCAGCACAGGAACAAAGTGTCCGCCCGGGCATCAACAATCACTTCATGGACCCGGACTGGCGACAGTGGGTCAACACCTTCGAACGCCCCGGGCGCGAGGTCTACGACCGGCGCCATGCCATCGTCGCCGCCAGCCAGGTGCGCCCGGGCATGGACGTCGCCGATATCGGTGCCGGCACCGGGCTGTTTACCCGCCTGTTTGCAACCGCCGTCGAACCGGGCGGCACGGTCTATGCCATCGACATCGCCAGCACCTTTGTCGACAACACCCTGCGCAGCAGCCGCGAACAGGGTCTTAGCAATGTCACGGGGATCGTCAACACCGCCACGGATACCGGTCTCCCGGCCAGCTCCATAGACCTCGCGTTTCTCACCGACACCTACCATCACTTTGAGTACCCGCGGCAGATGCTCGCCTCCATCGACCAGGCGTTGCGTAATCAGGGGCGTCTGATCATTATCGATTTCCGTCGTGACCCGCGTGTCAGCACGAACTGGGTCATGGGCCACGTGCGCGGCAACAAGGCGCAGGTCATCGAGGAAGTACAGGCGGCCGGTTTCCGGCTGGTGGCTGACAAGGCGTTGTTGCGGACCAACTTCTTTCTGGAGTTTGTAAAGGCCGCGCAGCAAACAGGCGAACAGTAAGTCTTTGCGATTGCCGTCCTTCCCGGCCCCGCCGGGAAACCACCCGGGTCAGCTTCATTGAAGGACCTGCCACGACCAGGCCGCTCGCGGCCGACCGGAACTGCGTAACGGTCACTTGACGCGCAGGGTATTTTCACACCATCCTTGAAACGATGAAGCCTGCAACGTGTTTTCGCCTGCGCTGTTCATGGAGCGCCTGGAGCCTGGTCATCTGCGCCTGTATCAACCTGTCCGCATGCAGTTCCTTTCCTGACTGGCGCCCGCCCTGGATACACTCACAGCCCCCTGCCCCCAGCGACAGCTTTCTGCTTCCGCCGCAAGGCACAGATGTCGTGGGCAGGATTCAGATAACGACCGCACATCAAGAGGACACGCTGTCCGATATTGCACGTCGCTACGATCTGGGTTTCGAGGAAATTGTCGCCGCCAATCCCGGCGTGGACCCGTGGCTGCCTGGCGAGGGAACCCGGGTAATCCTGCCCACGCAGTTTGTGCTGCCGGATGCGCCGCGCGAGGGCCTGGTTCTGAATCTCGCCGCAATGCGTCTCTATTATTTTCCTGCGGCCGACAGCGGTGAACCCGCCAGGGTCATTACGCATCCCATCGGTATTGGCCGTGAAGGCTGGCGAACACCACTGGGCAGGTCACGGATTATCGAGAAGACCGTGCAGCCGACCTGGACGGTACCTGCATCCGTGCGCAGGGAGCATGCCAGCAAGGGCGATCCCTTGCCGGCTGTCGTGCCACCCGGCCCCGATAACCCGCTGGGGGCCTATGCCATGCGCCTCAGCCTGCCGAGCTACCTCATCCATGGCACCAATCAACCCTACGGGGTGGGGATTCGCGTCAGCCACGGTTGCGTGCGGCTCTACCCCGAGGATATTGCCCGACTGTTTCCGGAAGTCCCGCTGGACACAGCGGTGAAGATCGTCAACCAGCCCTATGTCGCCGGCTGGCTCAACGGGCAACTTTACCTGGATGCTCACCCGCCACTTGCCGAGGATGCCAAACGCTGGGGCAACAGCCTGAAGCCCATGGAGCAAGCGCTGAAGGCAAAGGCACCGGGACCGGACGCCGTTGACCGGGACAAGGCGCGCAGGGTCGCACAACAGGCCCGTGGCATCCCGGTTCCGGTCTCACCCGGCAGCGCGGACCTCGCCGCGATTCTGACCACAGCACCCCGGGTACCCAGTCACCCGCCCTGGACGCAGGCAGACAGCCATCGACCGGTCTACGGCGAACACGCCTATCGCCATTGATTCATCCGCTTAAAAGTTAACCCGCGAGCGTGATGTCTCCGCGGGCGTCATTGCAATCTGTCCCTGCCAGCCCCGGGACCGTCAGGTATCGATCGACTGTAAATTAATCACAAAGCGGCCAAAGGCATTGCTGTATTCAAAGCGCAACGGTGTTCGCCGCGGTGTATTGTCCAGCCAGACCCAGAGAGGATTGTGATCCCGTATTTTTTTACCGTCTTCTACCCGGTAACCATCGAACCTGACCTTCAGTGATTTCCATTCACGGTTTGCCACGGTAAGCGGTTCAGCAGATACGACCCGCACCTTGTAAACATACCAGTGCTTTCCATCCGTTACAGGAACATTGAACCTGGCGCCAACGGATAACGCTGCCTCCCTGATTCGCTGCAACAAGGACACTTGATCAACCATACCCGGCAAGGATTTATGCCGGGCGCGACTGTAATATTGATAGTCCTGCTGCTGGCTACCCCAGTTTTCCAGCGCCTCGGGCAGTTGCCCGGCCACCTTTTTGTGCGGGATATGG
>CAJQNP010000240.1 GCA_905479705.1 uncultured Gammaproteobacteria bacterium | reverse complement strand
ACCAGAAGCAGACCGACCCGGAAGGCTTCAAGCGCGACCGCAGCAAACGCCGCCTGCGCAAGTTCATTCGTCACCCGGTGCGTTTTCTGCGCGATCCGATCATGCGCTTGTAGGGAGCCATTCTCGCCTGACCGCTACCGGCATGGCCCAGGCCAGCTTCTCGGACGCTTTGTGTCCTCACCTTCTCCTGCCTCCCGCGGCACTCGTGCACCCCTGTACATCGCAAGGTGCCCCTGCGCGGTAGATAGCACCCTGGGTTATTGATGAACCTGCAAGATCAGGCGGTCGCGGATTGCGATCCGCTCCTGCACATTATCGGATGTACCAGCATTAATTTGCCGTAGGAGCGGATCGCAATCCGCGACTGTGCTGTCTTCTGTGTAGGAGCGTCTTGTTTATACCCGGAGCTTGATAGGGTACAGGCGCGAATCGACTTTTAATCAAATATCTGCAGAAAAGATGGTTGTTTCCCCGATTTCCTTTGCACCCCTGCAGGCTTTGCGCTGAAATACAGGCACCATGACCACTGACCCGCCATCACCGGACCCGACGCTGGATTACAACGCGCTGGCACAGCACATCAGGCGCTGGGGCATGGAGCTGGGTTTCCAGCAGGTCGGGATCGCAGGCACGCAACTGGACGAGGACGAGGCCTACCTGATGAAGTGGCTGCAGGCCGGTCACCACGGCGAGATGGACTACATGGAGCGCCACGGCACACAGCGCAGCCGCCCGGCCGAACTGGTGCCCGGCACGCTGCGCGTCATCTCGGTGCGCATGGACTACTGGCCGAACCAGGCACAGGCGCCGGACGACGTATTGCAGGATGCATCACTGGCCTACCTGTCACGCTATGCCCTCGGGCGCGACTACCACAAGCTGATACGCAAGCGCCTGCAGCAGCTTGCCACGAAGATCGAATCCCTCACGGGGCCATTCGGTTACCGTGCCTTTACCGACAGCGCGCCGGTACTGGAAAAGGCGCTTGCACAACAGGCCGGGCTGGGCTGGATCGGCAAACACACCAACCTGATCAACGAACGCCATGGCTCGTGGTTCTTTATCGGTGAGCTCTACACCAACCTGCCGCTGCCGCCCGACGCCCCGGCGGAAAATCATTGCGGCAGCTGTCGCAGCTGCATCGACGTCTGCCCGACGCGCGCGATCATCGCGCCCTACACGCTCGATGCGCGACTGTGCATCTCCTACCTGACCATCGAGCTGCGCGACGCCATCCCCGAGGCACTGCGGCCACTGATCGGCAACCGCATCTACGGTTGTGACGATTGCCAGCTGGTGTGTCCCTGGAACCGCTTTGCCGGACCGACCGCTGAAGACGACTTTCAGCCGCGCCACGGACTCGACAGCAGCGAGCTGGTGCGACTGTTCGGCTGGAGTATCGATGAATTTGCAAGCAATACCCGCGGCAGTGCGATCCACCGGATCGGTTATGACTGCTGGCTACGCAATGTCGCGGTGGGGCTGGGGAATGCACCCACCTCGACCGAGGTGATTGCGGCCCTGCGCACCCGCGAGGCGCATGACTCGGCACTGGTGCGCGAGCATGTTGTGTGGGCACTGCGGCAACACGGGGTGGACCGGGATTGAGGACCACTTCCGGCCAAACGGATAGGGTCGCGTGTTCTTCGTGCCTGCAAGGTGCTCCTGCTCCACAGCAACCACTTACAGAGCCAGAGTGTAGGTCGGGTTAGGTGCCATGCACCGTAACCCGACAGGTCATCCCACGGAATGTCGGGTTACGCTTCGCTAACCCGACCTACGGCTGGCTACAAGGCGCTCCTACCCCAATATCCGGCATGGTCGCGGGAGGCGGGAGGCAGGAGAAGGTGAGGACACAAAGCGTCCGAGAAGCTGGCCTGGGCCATGCCGGGAGCGGCCAGGCGCGAATGACCTTACGCTACTCCTTGAGCTGTAGCCCGCGCTCGTAGAGGGCATTCCTGGACAGCCCGGTGATCTTCGCGGCCAGCGCGGCGGCCTGTTTCAACGGCAGTTCCGACAGCAACACCGTCAGCACCTGCTCGGAGGCGGCATCCACGACAGACTTCGCCTGCGGTGCGGCGCCATGCACCATCACGACAAACTCGCCCTTCTGCTGCTGGCTGTCTGACTGCAGCTGCACCAGCAACGAGGCCAGACTGCCGCCCAGCACCGTTTCGAAGGTCTTGGTGAGTTCGCGGGCCAGGGTCGCCTCACGATCACCGCCAAAGATGTCCGCCATGTCCGCAACACTGGCGAGGATGCGGTGACTCGACTCGTAGAACACCAGCGTGGCCCGCTGGTCGGCCAGGGCCTGCAGGCGCTGGCGGCGCGCGGTCTGTTTGGACGACAAGAAACCCTCGAAACAGAAGCGGTCAGTGGGCAGGCCCGCGACCGACAGGGCTGCCACCAGCGCTGCCGGGCCCGGTACCGGCACGACGCGCACACCGGCCTGGCGAGCGGCACGCACGAGGTGGAAACCGGGGTCACTGATCAGCGGCGTACCGGCATCCGACACCAGCGCAATGTCCATCCCCGCGGACAGCTTCTGCAACACGGAAGCGGTCACATCCCGCTCGTTATGCTCATGCAGGGACAACAGTGCCGTGCCAATACCAAAGTGCGTCAGCAATTTCTTGCTGTGGCGGGTATCTTCCGCCGCAATCAGCGCCACATCACGCAGCACCTGCAACGCCCGTGGCGAGAGGTCCTGCAGGTTACCGATCGGTGTCGCGACCACGTAGAGCACACCGTGGCGATTATCTGGCGCATTCATGACCGGGCATCCTAGCAAATAACGGCTCGAGGCATTGCAAAACCGTGCCATGCTCGACAGGCAAGACCGCAACGGGCGCACACATTCCCTCTATACATGTGGACGCGCATAGCGCTTTTCAGTAGAGTCTGCGGACGTTCACCAACCCTGGTTTCCATGCAATCTTTCCGCCTTTGCCCTGCCCCGGCGCTGCGCGTCGCGCTCCTTGCCCTGTTGCTGACCCTCCTCGTCAGTGGCTGCGGCACCGCACCGACACAACGCCAGCCGGCACCGGATCCGGTACAGCAACAGGCCCTTGCCCTGGGCGCCGCCGGCGACCATGCCGGGGCCGCACGACTCTACCTGCAGGCCGCGGCTTCCGCGAGCGGCGCACAACAGCAGTCACTGCAATTACTGGCCGTGGACAGCCAGATCCAGGCCAATGACCTGGACAGGGCACAGCGGCTGCTCGATGAAATGCCGCAACCGCTGGCAACCGCAGAACTGCAGCAGGGCTTCAGTATCAACAGCGCGAAACTCGCCCTCGCCGGGCAACACCCCGTCGAGGCACTGCAACTGCTGCTGCAGGTGCCGGAAGACGGCCCCTACCAGGCCGAGCTGTACCGGTTGCGCGCCATCGCCTACCAGCAGGAGTTCCGTTATTTCCTGAGTGCACGCGAGCGCGTGCAGCTTGACCCCCTGTTGACCGATCCAGAGGCGCAGCTGGAGAACCAGTTTGCCATCTGGGAAACCCTCAACCGGCTTACCGATGCCGAACTGCAGCAACTGCGCACGGCGCCGGCGCCCGACCCGCTGAGTGGCTGGATGGAGCTGGTAGAACTGTCGCGTCTCTACCTGCAGCAGCCTGATACGCTGGCTGAAGTCACGCCGCACTGGCAGCAGCGTTACCCCGGCCATCCCGCCAGTGACGCCTTCATTGCGAAGCTGCTCGAGAACATGAGCCTTGTCGGCCAGCCGCCGGCACAGATCGCCCTGTTACTGCCACTCACAGGCAAGCTTGCCGATGCCGCCGCCGCCATCCGCGACGGCGTGCTCGCGGCCTACTACGACACCCCCGCCACCGGCGTGCAACCGCAACTGCAGATCTACGACAGCGGTGACAGTGGCGAGACGGCCCTGGCGGCCTACCAGCAGGCCGTGCTCGACGGCGCGCAATTCGTCATTGGCCCGCTACGCAAGGAGGCCGTGCAGGCACTGGCGACGCAGCCCCAGCTGACGGTCCCGGTACTGGCACTCAACCAGCTGGAAGAGCCGGTACTGTACAGCCCGCTGCTCTACCAGTTCGGGCTGGCACCCGAGGACGAGGCCCGCGAGGCCGCCCGCCTGGCCTGGCACGAGGGCTATACGCGCAGCATCGCCCTGCTGCCTGACAGCGAATGGGGCGAACGCGTGTACCGTGCCTTTGCCCATGAATGGCAGCAGCTTGGTGGCGAGCTGCTGGACACACTGCGCTATGACAACAGCCAGACCGACCACGGCAAACTCATCAGCGCCTCGCTGAACCTCGATAGCAGCAAGACACGCCAGCAGCAACTGACCCGCCAGCTTGGCGTCACGCTCGAGTACGAGCCGCGCCGCCGCAAGGACGTGGACTTCTTCTTCCTGATTGCCGCACCCAACCAGGCGCGCCTGATCAGGCCGCAACTGAGTTTCTACCGCGCCTCGAGCCTGCCGGTGTTTTCCACCTCGCGGGTGTACAGCGGTCAGGCGAACGCCTCACAGGATGCCGACATGAACGGCATCGTGTTTTGCGACATGCCATGGACGCTGGACGAGGACGCCAGCTGGCAGCACATGCAGCAGACAATCAACGACTTCTGGCCGGCCGATGCCAGCCGCTATGCACGCCTGTATGCGCTCGGCATCGACGCCTACCGGCTGGCGCCCTACCTGGGTACCGGCAGTGCCGGCATGTTCGGTGCCTACCGCGGCGTCACCGGCAACCTGTCACTGGCCGGCGCCGGCATAGTCAGTCGCACCCTGCGTTGTGCGGAATTCAGGCGCGGCGTCCCGGTACTGCTGCAACAGGACGAGTCACAGGCAGTTATCAACAACGGAGACAGCGAATACTAGACACCCCATGGACAAACAGTCTCGCGGCAAGGATGCCGAAGACCGCGCCAGCGCCTATTTGCAGGCCCGCGGCCTGCGCCTGCTACAACGCAACTACCGTAGCCGACGCGGAGAAATCGATCTTATTTTCCAGGATACAGACAGCCTGGTGTTCGTTGAGGTACGCTACCGCGCGCGACCGCACTACGGTTCGGCCGCGGAATCCGTGGACTGGCGCAAGCAGGCAAAACTGATTGCCTGTGCGCACCACTACCTGCAGACACACCCCGCTGCTGGCAGGCAGCCCTGCCGCTTTGACGTGGTATCCGTCACGGGCAACAATACGGCGATCGAGTGGATAGCGAACGCCTTTAGCGCACGGGAGTAAAGTATGGACAGCGACGAGCAGATAGCGCGCGTCAAGCAGGGTTTTGCAGACAGCATCCAGACCAAGCAGCAGTCACAGGAGGTGCTTGCCGGCGTGACTGCCGCGGCCGCCACGCTCATCGCCCGGTCGCTGGACCGCGGCGGCAAGATTCTCAGCTGTGGCAACGGCGGTTCCGCCGGCGACGCACAGCACTTTTCATCCGAATTACTGAACCGCTATGAAATGGAACGGCGCGGCCTGCCCGCTGTCGCACTCACCACGGACAGCTCGACACTGACATCCATTGCCAATGACTACGACTTCAGCCGGATCTTCGCCCGCCAGGTCGAGGCACTCGGCAATAACGGCGACGTGCTGCTGGCGATATCCACCAGCGGGCACTCGGAAAATGTCTGCCAGGCCGTTACGGCGGCACACTCGCGCGGCATGGGCGTCATCGCTCTGAGCGGACGCAACGGTGGTACCATGGCGAGCCAGCTGCATGACAGCGACGTGGAAATACGCGTACCGGCACAGACGACGGCGCGTATCCAGGAAGTCCATTTACTGGTCATCCACTGTCTCTGCGACCTCATTGATCAACATATAGCTTCACAGGAGAACTAGACACATGAAACCAATTCACATGCTGCTCGTGGCCGTTCTGTCAGCCAACCTGCTGGGCGGTTGTGCCGCGGTCGTCGTTGGTGGCGCTGCCGTCGGCGCCAGTGCCGTGCATGAACGCCGCACCGTCGGCACCATGATCGATGACGAGGGCGTCGAGTGGAAGATCCGCTCGGCCATCAATGACAACAAGCCCCTCAGCAGCCAGAGCCACATCGGCGCGGTCAGTGTGAATGGCGTGGTACTGCTGGTCGGACAGACGCCGACCGAGGCATTGAAGCAACAGGCCACCGATATTGCCAAGGGCGTCGAAACGGTACGCGTGGTCCACAACGAACTGTCCATCGCCGCACCCAACTCCTACGTCACGCGCACCAGCGACTCCTACATTACCTCCAAGGTGAAGACCAGCCTGTTCAAGGTCAAGGGACACGAGGACTTTGACCCGACCCGCGTCAAGGTCGTCACCGAGAACGGCACCGTCTACCTGATGGGCATCCTGTATCGCTCCGAGGCCGGTGATGCCGCCCAGCAGGCCAGTCGCGTCGGCGGCGTGCAGAAAGTGGTGAAACTGTTCGAGTACATGGACTAGGCCGGCAGCCGAATGAAACCGCTACTTCATGCCCTCGTGCTTTGCGCGGCCAGCGTGGCCGGACAGGCAACACTGGCCGACACCACCATTCGTCTCGGCGGCAGCGAGGATGCCTCGCGCACCGTCATCCAGGTCAAGAATCACATGGCGCGGCTGGCCCATGCCGGGCAACCGGGGCACGTGCTGTATGACCGGGCACGGCATGTCGCTATCTATGTCGATCCGGAACGACGCGAGTACCGCGAGATTGACCAGCAGCAGCTGGACCAGTATGCAGAGATCATCACCCGGTTGCGCCGGCAGCTGGAACAGCTGTCGGTGCAAATGCAGAACCTGCCCGCCGCCCAGCGTGCCTTCATTGAACAGCAAATGGGCATCCCGGCCGGCGGCCTGCCTGACCTCGAGGTCATGACGACCGAGTCACGCGGCAAGTACCGGGTTGCCGGCTTCAATTGCGAACTGCAGGTGCTGCTGAAGGACCAGCAGCCGATCGGTGAGGTCTGCCTGGCCACGGCCGCGGACACCGGCATGTCGGAAGACGACTTCGCCACCCTGATGGCGATGATGAATTTCATGCGCGACCTGGCCAGCACGACCCAGAAGATGGTGGGCGAACTCGGCGAAAACAGCCGCCTGTTACTCAGTGGCCTGCACGGTGTACCGGTCAAGATGAAGGACTACGTCAGCAAGACGGAATACCACGTCACCGAGGTGTCGCGCGATGAAATTGCCCCCGCGATATTTGACCAGCACCTTGCCTACCAGAAGCAGGATCTGTTGCTGGACATGCCGGTGAGATAGACCCAGCCCCCCGACCCATCAATTGCGTAGCAGCGCCTTGCAGGCGCGAAGGTTATCAATCTCAACCCTGTCGCGCCTGCAAGGCGCTCCTACAACAATTGGTACGTAGCGTTAACCCCCCTCGCCTGTGCGATGTCGCGGTTGCGATCCGCTCCTACAGGCAAGAGCCAGCATGTAAAACCACACGCAAGCAGTTTGATGCAGGAGCGGATCGCAACCGCGACTGGATTTCCACTATAATATGACCTCCCGCAGCCCTCGCGGTATAACCATCGAGTATGATCCCATGTCACAGTATGTCGTTTGCGCCCTCTATAAATTCACCGGTCTCGATAACCATCGCGCGCTACAGGAGCCGCTGCGACAGGTCATGCTGGACAACCAGGTCCGCGGCACACTGATCCTCGCCAGCGAGGGCATCAACGGCACCGTGGCCGCATCCCGTGCCGGCATCGACAGCCTGCTTGACTGGCTGCGACAGCACCCGCCCCTGGCCGACCTGGACACCAAGGAGTCGTACACGCACAAGGCACCATTCAAACGTTGCAAGGTCAAGATCAAGAAGGAAATCGTCACCATGGGCGTGCCCGGCATCGATCCCCTGCAGACAGCCGGCACCTACCTGGATGCCCGGCAGTGGAACGAGTTGCTCGAGGACCCCGATGTGCTGCTGGTCGATACACGCAACGACTATGAATTCCGCGTCGGCACCTTCCGCAATGCCGTCAACCCGTGCACCACGAGCTTCCGTGAATTTCCCCGCTACGTGCAGGAGCACCTCGATGCCGGCAAACACCGCAAGGTCGCGATGTTCTGCACTGGCGGAATCCGCTGCGAGAAATCCACGGCCTACATGAAGACACTGGGATTCGACGAGGTGTATCACCTCAAGGGCGGCATCCTCAAGTACCTCGAGGACACGCCCGAAGAAGCATCGCACTGGGAGGGTGAATGTTTCGTGTTTGACGAACGCGTCACGGTCAATCACCAGCTTGAACGGGGTCGCTACGATCAGTGCAACGCCTGCCGCATGCCAATCACCGAAGACGACAAGAACAGCGACCGCTTCCAGCAGGGTGTCAGCTGTCCGCACTGCCACGACAAGCTGAGCGACACACAAAAGGCGCGCTTCATGGAGCGGCAAAAACAGATCGACCTGGCGCGCGCCCGCGGACAGGCGCACATGGGTGATGATGCCAGGAATACATGCATCAGCAACCAGGCGGCCAAGCAGGAATACAGGCGCCGCCAGCGATCACAACCCGCGCAGACACACGACGCCCGGGAAGGCTAGACCGCAGCACGACTGCCCCGACCCGCCTTGCTGCCGGCAACGGGCGCGTTTGGCAATCTGGTTTCGCAGATGGTCGGTGCTATGATAGGCAGCAAGCCACAAAATCACATCATGGACGACCACGGGGTGACTGAAACGCCATGCTTCATGAATTGAGTATCGTTCACTGCCGACTCTGCAGGATCGTCATCCTGCTCCTGTCCAGCGCCGTCTTCAGCGGTTGCGCAACCGTAGCCTTTGACCAGCCGAAGACACACAGTGAAGCCATCGCTGATACATCGGATACCCGTCTTGGCAAAAACGTACTCGAGTGGTCTGAACAACACGAGGGGCTCTCCGGCATCTACCCGCTGTCCCAGGGCATGGATGCCCTGGGCGCCAGGTTGCGACTGGCTGAAGTAGCGGAGCGGACTATTGACCTGCAGTACTTCCTGATGAAGGACGACATGGCAGGCCTGGTGATGATGAATGCACTACTGAAGGCGGCGGACCGCGGTGTCCGGGTGCGTTTCCTGCTTGATGACATCTTCACGACCTCGGCCGATCGCAACCTGCTGCTGCTGAACCAGCACCCGAATATCGAGGTGCGGCTGTTCAACCCCGTGTCGCGCCGCGGGCTCTCCTCCGGCCTCAATTTCGTTGGCGACTTCAGACGCGCCAACCGGCGCATGCACAACAAGTCGTTTACCGTTGACAACCAGATCAGCATCGTCGGCGGCCGCAATATCGCCGACGAGTATTTTCAGCTGAAGACAGGCTCCGTGTTCGTGGATTTCGATGTACTGGCAATGGGACCGGTTGCCGCAGAGATCTCGCAATCGTTCGACGAGTACTGGAACCATTCCCGCGCCGTACCCATGGAACAGGTAGCAGACAACAAGAACAATGAAGACCTGGAGACCGTACGCGCCGACATTGCAGAGGAATTTGATGGTGCCTATGACGCGGTCTACGGACGTGCACTCGAGAGCCAGCTGCTGCAGGACCTGATTGCCAACCGCGAACCCTGGTTTCCTGCCTACGCCGTGGTCCTCTCGGACAGCCCCGACAAGCTGATCAACGACATCAGCGAGGAGCACATGCAGCTTGCCACCGACCTGCTGGACGTGCTGCACAGCGCCAGGAGCGAGATTATCTTTATCTCGCCCTATTATGTCCCTGGCAAGGGTGGCGTTGAACTGGTACAGCAACTCGTGGACAAGGGCATCCGTGTGGTCATCCTCACCAACTCGCTGGCCTCAAACAACCACGTCCCGGTGCATGGCGGCTACGCCCGTTACCGCAAGGATGTCGTCAGGGCCGGTGTCGAGCTGTACGAAGCGCGCGCCAATGCGGCTGCCGAGTATCAGGGCGCAGACGATGGTGTGGATTCCATGACACTGCACACCAAGGCAATCCTGATCGACCGCCGCTACCTGTTTGTCGGCTCTCTGAACCTTGACCCCCGCTCTATCCAGATCAATGCCGAGATGGGGCTGCTGATCGATTCCGCTGAGATCGTCGGCGGCTTTACGGATAACGCCGATGAGAAGCTCGCGGCCATTGCCTATCGCGTGAAGCTGAACGACAAGGGACAACTCGAGTGGCACGGCCGCATCGATGGTGAGGACGTGGTCGAGACCCACGAGCCGCTGACATCCCGGTGGCTGCGCTTCAAGGCCTGGTTCATGAAGATTGCACCGGAGAGCCAGCTGTAGCGCACAGCAGATTTATTACTGCACGCGGGGGCGGACAACAACGTACTGGCCGAATGAATTCGGCCCTACAGGAATGTATTTATTTGATGCAGGGTCGAATTCATTCGACCAACAGATTTTCCAGGGGCAAGGCGACCGCTTCGACGCCCCACCCCCTACATCGTAAACGGCGAGCGCATGTTGACGGATATCGCCTGGTAGACACCGTTTGAACTTGTCTTGAAAGACAGGCCCACATGTTCGAACTTCAGGAACCAGAACTTCATCTTCTTGCTGCCCTTGCCCAGCGCCAGGCCGAGCTCCCACTGGTCACGAACTGTCTCGACCTGGTTGTCCTCCACGTAAAAGTTGAGCTCGTCGAACATGTAATTGTAGGTCAAGTGCCAGTTCAGCCAGAGATCTTCGCCCCCCAGGCTGAGCTCCTTCAGGGGATGGTCGAACTCCAGGCCGGTCATCAAGCTGCCATACTTGCCGCGACTGCCAACGTCCGGGTTGTAGCCTGCATAGTTGATCGCATTCAGCAATGACCAGTCGACCTGGTCACCGCCCAGCCGGTAGCGGCTCTTGATACCACCGTAAAAGATCCACGCCGAATCCGCAGTTTTTGTCTCGGTACCCCAGCCGAGATTGGCATAGGGTCGCAGGTACCATTTCTCCGTCACGGGAATCTCGACCTGGACGCCCGGGGTGAAACTCACCGTGGCGTAATTGTCGAAATCAAGAAAGTCATCGAGCGCGTCAAGATTGTGCACGCCGAATGACACGGGATACTGGATCTCTATCCCCAGTGTGCGCTCGCCGTTCGCGTTGATGGATGATTCGCGCAGGGTCTGGCTTGGCGGTACCCGCAAGATGTACACGTTGCGGTTATTGTCCACCCGGTACCAGCCGGTACCGAAGACGGCCCCCATGGCCCAGTGTACCTGGCGCGCGGGGTCTTCGGCCGTGGTGACCGCTTCAGCAGAGTACGCAGGCTGACAAAGCGGCAGCAGCTGCACCAGCACCAGTAGCTCGATCAGACGTCTCGACCACGACCTCATACGGCGGATCATACCCGGTTCCCGGACTGTACACACCGGGGTT
>CAJQNP010000239.1 GCA_905479705.1 uncultured Gammaproteobacteria bacterium | reverse complement strand
GCAGTTCCAGTCCGGGATCTCGTTAAGTTCGATGTCCAGCGTCTTGCACATGCTGTCGACCGAAGTCATGTAGTTGGATGCGGATGCGGCCTTCTGTGAAGAGCAACCGGGATAGAATGAGTAGGATTTCTTAGCCATTTTTAATTCCTCACTTGCCAGCCACGGGAATGCGCGCGGCCTCGAGTTCTTCTGCCTTTTTCAGTATTGCCTGCAGACCCCTGGCGTCCTTGCACTTGTGACCGCCAATCAGTTCCATCGGGGTAAGGCGCTTGGTCATCAACATGCCGAGGCCGATTTTCTGCATCTTCAACGAGGTCTTGATACCCTCGCCAATACCGTTCATGAAATACAGTGACAGGCCGAGGCGCAGCTCGTTGACGCGACCGGTCTTGACCAGGTTATTCCAGAACAGTTGTGAAAACTTGTGGGTCGGCTGTTCTTTCGGTGCCATGCCGAGGCGTTTTGCGTAATGCGCAAGGCCGTGCATGATGTGGGTGATCGGCAGCTCGCGCGGGCAGCGCACGATGCAATTGTAGCAGGAGGTACACATCCACATGGAAGAGGATTGCAGTACTTCATCACGCTTGCCGGCACGGATCATGGCAAACAGTTCCTGCGGCGGGTGATCCCAATGCGGGCCCAGCGGGCAGGAGCCGGAACACACGCCACACTGCATGCACATCTTTACCCATTCGCCTTCCTCAACGTTGTCCTCCACTTCGCGGAGAAAGTCGTTGCGGTACTGCTCGACCATTTGTTTGTTTGCGTCACTCATTAGTCTTCTCCTGGAACTAAAACTTGAACGGGCTCATGCCTACTTTCTCGACAGTCTCGGCCATGTCATTGATGAGTTGTGGTGCCCGCTCAATATCGGTGATTGCAACCTCGTAGGTTGCGACACGCTCAGCCTCAAGGCTTAGTGATTGCAGTGTGTCATCGATCTTGCTCATACGTACATGCGCGATCTCGGAACCCTTCACAAAGTGGAACTGGTAATTCTCGCCCTTCTGGCAGCCCATCAGGATGATGCCATCGTAGCCGCTGTTGAGTGCATCGGTGATCCAGATGGTGTTGATCGATCCGAGACAGCGGACCGGGACCACGCGGGCAAACTGGGAATAGTTATTACCGTTCTGTGCGGCCATGTCGAGTGCCGGGTAGGCATCGTTTTCACAGGCCAGCACCAGGATACGTGGTTTCTCGTCGAACTCGTCCGGAATATCGACGGCCTTGAGTTGCTGGCCGACGGTTTCCACCGAGTAGTTCTCGAAGGAAATAACACGTACCGGACAGGCGCCCATGCAGGTGCCACAACGACGACAGCGTGCCTCGTTGAACTGCGGGTAACGTTCCTCGTCTTCATCGATGGCACCGAACGGGCATTCCACCGTGCAACGTTTGCACTGCGTGCAGCCTTCCTTGCGGAAGCTCGGGAATGACAGGTCACCGGAGCGCGGATGTGCGGCACGACCGAGCTTGGCATTTTCAAGGGCCTGGATGGCCTTCAGTGCGGCGCCGGTGGCATCTTCCTTGGCCTGTGCCATGTCCATCGGACGGCGCACCGGACCGGCGGAGTAGATACCGGTGCGGCGGGTTTCATACGGGAAACAGATGAAGTGGGAATCGTTGAAGCCGTGTTTCAAGTGTGGCAGATCCGGTCCCTGGCGGTAGGTCAGGTTGAGGATGGAATCGACCGTCACTTCCGGTGCCAGGTTGTCCAGATCGACTTCCTCGTCGTCGGCTGCTGCGACCGGCAGGTCGATGTCGACGCCGGAGTTCGGAACCTGGCCGGTGGCCAGTACCACGAGATCTGCCTTTTCGTTGACTTCCTGTGCGAGGATCAGGTCGTTGAACTTGACCTCCGGACCGTTGGCGCCAACGGTGACTTCGCTGACACTGCCCTTGGTGAAGGTGATGCCTTTCTTCTGGCCGCTGCGGTAGAAGTCTTCACCACCGGCACCCGGGGTGCGCAGGTCACTGTAGATAATATTGGTATCAATCTTCGGGTTCTGGTCCTTGAAGTACATCGCCTGCTTGATCGATGTCAGGCAGCAATGACCGGAACAGTAGGGCAGGTGGCCTTCCTTGCTGGAACGCTGAACGGCGCACTGTACGAACACGACATTTTCGACTTCCTTGCCGTCGCTGGGGCGCTTGATCGGGCCGCCGTTGGCTTCCATGGCGAGTTTTTCAAGCCCTGCCTGGTCGACCACATCGGGTGTCTTGCCATAACCGAGTTCCGGCAGCTGGTTGGCGTCGTAGTTGCTTGCACCCGAGGCCATGATGATGGCGCCGAAGTTTTCAGTGGATGTTGAGCCGGACTCGGTGGAGATGTCTGCGGAGAAACGACCCGGTGCGCCGCTGGTCTTGGTGATGGTGGAGTTCAGATGAACAGTAATTTTGCTGTCAGCCTCGAGCCTCGCGATCATCTCGGCCACACCGGTGTCTTCCGGTTCGGCGAAGGGCATGCGTTCCGGCACACGCTTGTATTCAAACGCGGCGCCGCCACCCAGCTGGCCGCTCTTTTCAACAACAGTGACTGGGTAGCCGGCGGCTGCTGCTTCAATGGCAGCCGTCATGCCGACGATACCACCACCGGCAATCAGCAATGAGTTGCTGCCTCCTGATCCTTCCTCGCTGCTTTGCGGCAGGGTCATGTACTTGATTTCAGCACAGCCCATGCGTACATAGTCAGCGGCCATTTCCTGCGTGGTCTCTTTTGCCTCGTCGGTGTCCGGGCGCACCCAGATGACACCTTCACGCAGATTGGTGCGGCTGAT
>CAJQNP010000238.1 GCA_905479705.1 uncultured Gammaproteobacteria bacterium | reverse complement strand
GGGTGTACGCCGCACGCGCGATCGATTCAGTCGACGAACTGGATTACTCGCTGGATAGCCTGCTGCCGCCGTCGCTGCTGGGTGGCATGGACAAGGCGGTCGCACTGCTGCAACAGGCGATTATCGATCGGCAGCGCATCCTGGTCGTGGGTGACTTTGATGCCGATGGCGCGACCAGTTGCGCGCTGGCGTTGCGTGCCCTGCGCGCGCTTGGGGCCGCGGATGTGCGCTACCTGGTGCCCAATCGTTTTGAATATGGCTATGGCCTGACCCCCGAGATCGTTGCCGTTGCCGCAGGGCAACAGCCGGACCTGATCATGACCGTGGATAACGGCATCTCCAGTCTCGACGGTGTCGCGGCGGCCCGGCAGCGCGGCATGCGCGTGCTGATCACCGACCACCACCTGGCGGGTGAACAGCTGCCGGCTGCGGATGCCATCGTCAATCCGAACCTGCCGGGTGATGCCTTTCCAAGCAAGAATCTCGCCGGTGTCGGTGTGGCCTTTTACGTCATGCTCGCCTTGCGGTCACAGCTGCGTGCTGCCGGCTGGTTTGAGACAAGCGGCCTGCCCGAACCCAATCTTGGCGTGTATCTCGACCTGGTGGCGCTGGGTACGGTGGCCGATGTGGTGCCGCTGGACCGCAATAACCGCACCCTGGTACACCAGGGTATTCGCCGCATCCAGGCCGGCCGCTGCGTGCCGGGTATCCAGGCACTGCTGGAGATTGCCGGTCGCAGCCTGCAGCGCGTGGTTGCCGCGGACATGGGGTTTGCCGTCGGTCCGCGCCTGAATGCCGCCGGGCGACTGGACGATATGTCAGTCGGCATTGAATGCCTGTTGAGCGATGAGATTAGCGCCGCACGTGACATGGCGACCCGGCTCGACAGTATGAACCGCGATCGCAAGGACATCGAGTCCGATATGCAGGCCAGTGCCCTGGACGTGATTGCCGGTCTTGATCTGCAGGATGATGAGTTACCGCTGGGCCTGTGCCTGTTTGAACCGGACTGGCACCAGGGCGTCATTGGTATCCTTGCGGCGCGCATCAAGGAACGCTTTCATCGCCCGGTCATTGCCTTTGCGCGTAGCGGCGAAGCTGAGTTGAAGGGCTCGGCGCGCTCCGTGGCAGGCCTGCATATTCGTGATGCACTGGATGCCGTGGCAGCGCGTCACCCCGGCCTGATCGACAAGTTTGGTGGGCATGCGATGGCCGCAGGTCTGAGTCTTGCCGAGGCAAATTACCCGGCCTTTGCCGCGGCCTTCAATGAAGAAGTGGCCCGGCACCTGTCCACGGACGACCTGACCGGGATCATATACTCGGATGGCGAGCTTACGGAACAGGAGCTGTCGCTGGATACGGCACAACTGCTGCGTGATGCGAGTCCCTGGGGGCAGGGCTTCCCGTCACCGCTGTTTGACGGGGACTTCCGGGTCATGAGTCAGCGCGTTGTCGGTGAAAAACACCTGAAGATGACCCTGCAGCCCGCGCACGGCGACAGCCAGATCGACGGCATTGCATTTAACACGGCCGTCCTGCCGGCGGGTTGCCAGCAGGTCCACATGGCGTACCGGCTTGATGCCAATGAATACCGTGGCATTGTCAGTCCCCAGTTAATTGTCGAGCACATTGAAACGCTGTAGTTTGCCTGGTGGCTATCCTGCCACGTGTGTCCAGCTTGAATGCAACATCTCTCTGTCATACTCTCGACGCGTAAAGCCAGTTACAGCGGTACATTTCCGGCCTGGTTCTGTATTCGCAGTGCGGTCTCCTGTGCAATGAGTAGAGGTCAGAAATGACGCTAAAGCGTATTTCACTCTTGTTACTGCTTATAGTTGTAATTGCTACAGGCCTCTATTTCCATCGAGCTGCCCGTGATGATGTCTGGCGCATTAATTTCGCACCCGGGTCAGCACCCGCCATTCCCGACTTTGTCACAGTCGACGCGGATCACGACTACAATCAATGGCGCGGTTATGGCTGGCTGGATGTAACAGGTCCTCTTGAAACCGGTAGGTGGCCGCGTGATGAGGGTGATTCGTGGGAATCACGCGACAACCTTAATGTGATCAAGCGTCGCGGACCGGATGATCTGGCGCAGGGCTTTGCAACGGGTCCGGCTACCTTTGCACTGGATATCGAAGCGGGTACGTATGAAGTATGGGTGCTCTCCGGTGACGCGGGTCACCTTGAGTACACCCCGCATGATATCTATCGCATTATTGTTGAAGATGAGTCTGTGTACGGCTATGAGGTCAGTAGTGAAGAGTACATCGCGCAGTTTGAGACACCGCCAGCAACTGATCAGCTGACACACGATGATATCTGGGAGCAGTCTATCCAGCCGCGTTTTCAATGGAGTCGGGCAGTAGTCGATGTCACAGATGGCCAGTTAACGGTTCGGGTCGACAGTCAGCAGCGTGATAACAAACTAGCGGACTTTATGGGTGACTATGCCCATACCGAGGCGCGCAGCGGGCCCGCACAGCGCTACCCGGGTGCCCTGAACGCCCTGGTGGTTATACCCTACACAGCCGGTGACGACCGGGGTGCACGGGAAGTTGCGTCCATCGATGCCTGGCGTCGCGCCAACCTGCGCGAGAAGTGGCCGCGACGGGTACCATCCGCCGCCGATGACCGCCGGCTGGCTGAAGTCGATGTCACGCGTGGCTACACGGCCTGGCCGGTAAATGTGCTCACCCCGGTGTTGCCATATACCTTCAGACAGCACGCGACAGCACCACTCAGGCCGCGGGCAACGCCAGGCGAATTTGTGCCCCTCACCTTTGCCATTACACCGCTGACAGAGCTGGGTGAAACACAGGTTGAATTCAACCTGTATGACTCATCAGAAGCCGCCATGCCGGTGCCGGTCGCCGATGATCTTGCCTACGGCGTGGTGCGCTACATACCCATGTCGACAAAAAAGCGGAGTCGGCGCTGGCAGGCGAGTCCGGCCATGGTGGTCCCGGAGGACCGCTGGGATATTCGCAAGGGCGTGACCAGGCAGTTCTGGCTGACCTACCGGGTACCCGAGGATCTGCCAGCCGGACATTACACGGGCAGCATTACGATACGCCCGGCGCACGGGCAGGCAAGTCGGCTCGCGGTGCAGCTGGAAGTGCTGCCGTTCCGGCTGCAACGCCCGACCGACCTGGCGATCGGCATGACCTACTTCAGTCCGGCACAGTACGCCTTGCTGGACGAAACGGTCTTCTGGTCACGCGTGCAGGCCGAGTTTGCCGATATGCGTGCGCACAATATGACAACGATCCAGTATACCGGCCTGCACATGGATGACTATGACAGGATGGGGCATGCGCTTGACCTGTACCGCAAGGCCGGCTTTGAACAACCGGTTTACCTGCTGGAAAGTTACGCCGCCATGTCACGTTTGCAACGCGAGGGTCTTGAGTGGGGATCCGAGGAATTTCACCAGGCATATGTGCCATTCATACAGGCCTTTCTCCGGCAGGCGGACGAGCGCGACTGGCCGCCGGTCATTGTCAATTTTGGCGATGAGTTTACCAACCGCGGTATCGAGGAGTTCGGTGCCGAGGTCGCGAGAAACCTGAAACAGATACCCGGCATCGTGACGGCAGCTGACGTGAACGGTTACTGGGAGATGAAGCTGCTGGCACCCGAGGTTGATATTCTCGCCTTTAATGACGGTTGGGACGGGCCGCGGCGAGTCAACGCCGGCCGGCGAATGCTCAATGCCGAGACCGTGGCAACGATCCAGCGGGCGGGCGCCACACCGTGGCTGGTGAACATCGGCATGGACCGTTTCACCAACGGTTTTTGGTTGTGGAAGATGGTGCGTCTCGGCGTGCGTGGCAAGGTAGAGTGGATCTATCGTGCCTACAACGGCATGCCTTTTGACAGTTTTGATGCCGAGCCATTACGTACCCATGCGGTGTATCCGGGTCCCGGGGGTGTCTCGATCCCGTCGCTGGACTACGAGCGCATGCGCATGGGTCTGGATGACCTGGCCTACCTGAACACCCTGGAACAGTTGCTTGCGCAGTCGCGGAATGAACCGGGTAGTGCACAGGCCGTCGCTGCGGCAGAGGCCTTCCTGGCTCGCCTGGATGGCATGATAGAAGTTGACAGGGAGTACTACCGCCGTACCGGCTCAGGGGAAAATCGCAACTGGCCGCATGAACAGTACGATTCACTCCGTGACGAGGTCATCGGGTTGATCATCGACCTGCAGGGGACAGAATCGCAGGACTGAAACGCAGGCAGGGGCCCTGGTAGTCTCACCGGTTGTAGCGCTCACCCGGTGGATCAAGGCAGGATTCCTGCAGGGCGGGGGTTCGCCCGGCCACCTCAAACAGGCCCTGGTTACTGGTATGCGTACACGGCCCCGGCATCATTCAGGCTGTTGTCGGCCTGGTCACCGTCGATGCCGGTTGCATTGCTGTCCTCGCCGGTCGCACCGACTGACAGTCTGCCGCCGCAGAGGGTAACGCTTGTGCCAAAGCGATCGTCGTTACCGGTATTGGAGGCCTTGACGTAGGCCTGCTGGCTCCACTGATTGCCGCTGCGGGTGAATGCGTACACTGCACCAGTGTCACTGAGGCTGTTGTCGCCCTGGTTACCATTGATGCCGGTGGCCTGGCTGTCTTCACCGGTTGCTCCCGCGGCAAGCGTATCGTCGCAGAGGGCGACGCTACTGCCGAACAGGTCCGAGTCATCGGTGTTCGAGGCCTTGACGTAGGCCTGCTGGCCCCACTGTGACTTGTTGCGGGTAAAGACGTACACGGCGCCGGCCTCGCTCAGGCTGTTATCGCCCTGGTTGCCGCCGATGCCGGTGGCCTTGCTGTTCTCGCCGGGCGCCCCGACGGCCAGCGTGTCGTCGAAGAGGGTGATACTGCTGCCGAAGCGGTCGTCGTTACCGGTGTTGGAGGCCTTGACGTAGGCCTGCTGGGCCCACTGTGACTTGTTGCGGGTAAAGACGTACACGGCCCCGGCCTCGCTGAGGCTGTTATTGCCCTGGTTGCCATCGATGCCGGTGGCGCTGCTTTCTTCACCGGGTGCCCCGACGGCCAGCATGTCGTCGAAGAGGGTGATACTGCTGCCGAAGCGGTCGTCGTTACCGGTGTTGGAGGCCTTGACGTAGGCCTGCTGG
>CAJQNP010000237.1 GCA_905479705.1 uncultured Gammaproteobacteria bacterium | reverse complement strand
TGAAAGCCCCAACCGCAGCGCATGGATCCGCACCCGCATTGAATGCGAGGTTGCCGAAATCAGTTATTCCCGGTTTCGCGCCCTCGCCAAGGAAGACCCCGATATTCTTCTGGAACTGACAGCCCAGCTGGCAACCCGGTTGCGCAAGACCAGCCGCAAGGTCAGCAACCTGGCCTTCCTCGACGTGACCGGACGCATCGCCCATACCCTGCTGGAGTTGTGCAAGGAACCGGATGCCATGACCCACCCCGACGGCATGCAGATCAGGATTACCCGCCAGGAAATCGGACGCATCGTCGGTTGCTCGCGCGAAATGGCGGGACGGGTTTTGAAGTCCCTGGGTGAACAGGGGCATATCTCGGTAAAGGGTAAAACGATTGTAGTTTTCGGCGCACGCTGAACGGGCGCCGAACAGGAAGGAAGCTAAACGGGGTGACCAGTGGTCACCCCGTTTTTTTTTACCCTATCCATGAAGTGAGCTAACAGAACGGCAGGGTCGAATTCATTCGACCATCAGTACTTAGTCGACCCAGTTATCAGCACACAGGCTAGTGGCCGAATAAATTCGGCCCTACACTGGTCATTCAGCCATCCAACACAGAATGCGCCCTCTTCAGGCGAACAATTCCGCAAGGCGTTCGCCGGGCTCGGGTGCCTTCATAAACGCCTCGCCCACCAGAAATGTGTTCACGCCGCGCGAACGCATCAGCGCCACGTCCTCGGCCGTATGGATGCCACTTTCGGTCACCACGATGCGGTCTTCCGGAATCCGGTCAAGAAAGCCCAGAGTGACATCGAGACTGGTTTCAAAGGTACGCAAGTTGCGATTATTGATACCCAGCAGCGGTGCAGGAATCGCCAGGGCACGCTCAAGCTCTGCGGCATCGTGCACCTCGACCAGCACGTCCATACCCATGTTGCTGGCCAGCTGGAACAGCTCAAGCAACATCGAATCGCTCAGTGCCGCGACAATCAGTAAAATACAGTCGGCCCCGAGAACACGCGCCTCGTATACCTGGTAGGGATCCACGACAAAGTCCTTGCGTAACACCGGCAGACTGCAGGCCTCGCGCGCCTGTTGTAAATAGATATCCGCACCCTTGAAGAAGTCCACATCGGTCAGCACGGACAGGCATGCCGCTCCGGCCTGCTCATAGCTTCTTGCTATCTCACCGGGATGAAAGTCTTCACGCAACACACCACGGCTGGGTGAAGCCTTCTTGATCTCGGCAATTACGGCGGGTAGTCCGGCCTGCAGCTTATCCTGCAGGTGACGGATGAATCCGCGCGGGGTAGCCGCGTCGGACACCAGCCGCCCCAGTTCTTCCATACCGGTGGTACGAATACGCTCATCGACCTCCTCTACCTTTCGTGCAAGGATGCGTTTCAGTATATCCGGCGCGTCATTCATGACGCTGAGTCCGCATTGGATGCCTCAATCAATGCTGCAAACGTATCTTTGGCCGCGCCACTGGTAATGACCTCGGCTGCACGTTCAACACCCTGCTTGAGGGTTTCCGCAAGTCCGGCAGCATATATCGCTGCACCGGCATTCAGACAGACGATGTCCCTTGCCGGGCCAGACCGGTTGTCAAATACCGACACCAGCATGGCCAGGCTGTCTGCGGCGCCCTCCACGGCAATGCCGTCAAGACTGGCACGCTGCATACCCAGCTCTTCCGGTGTCACGGTGTAGGTAGAGACCTTACCGTCCTTGAGCTCGGCAACATACGTTGGCGCCGCAATACTGATTTCATCAAGACCGTCCTCGGCATGCACGACAAGTACGTGCTCACTGCCCAGTTGTTTCAGGACATTGGCGAGCGGTTCCACCCAGTCGTGACTGAACACGCCAAGCACCTGGTTCGGGGCACCTGCAGGATTGGTCAGCGGACCAAGCAGGTTAAACAGGGTGCGCACCCGCATTTCCTTGCGGGGCCCAATCGCATGCTTCATGGCACTGTGGTGTTGCGGGGCAAACAGGAAACCAACACCCACCTTTTCGATACAGGCGGTAACCTGTTCAGGCCCCAGGTCGAGCTTCACGCCGGCGGCCTCGAGCACGTCGGCACTGCCGGAACTGCTGGAGACCGAACGATTGCCGTGCTTGGCCACCCGACCACCCGCGGCTGCCGTAACGATGGCGCTGGCCGTCGAGATATTGAATGTACTGGCACCGTCACCACCGGTACCGCAGGTATCAACGAGGTGCGGCCCCGACACATCGACGGCGCTGGCGAGTTCGCGCATGACGCCGGCCGCGGCGGCAATTTCATCAACCGTTTCGCCCTTCATGCGCAGACCCACCAGCAATCCGCCAATCTGCGCGGGTGTAGCCTGTCCGGTCATGATGGCACGCATGACCGTTTGCATTTCTTCGGCTGTCAGATCACGCCGCTCGATAACCGAGGCAATGGCAGTTGTTATATCCATGTCTGTGTACCCTTACGAGTCAGTCAGAAAGTTTCGCAGCAGGTCATGCCCGCAGCCCGTGAGGATTGATTCCGGGTGGAACTGTACACCCTCTACCGCCAGCGTCTTGTGGCGCACCCCCATGATCTCGTCCCTGTTGCCGGCGTCATCCGTCGTCCAGGCAGTGACCTCGAGGCAATCCGGCAAGGAATCCTGCTCGATGACCAGCGAGTGATAACGCGTTGCTTCCAGGGGGTTCGGCAGACCGCGGAACACCCCGGTGTCATTGTGCGAAATCATCGAGGTCTTGCCGTGCATAATGGCGCGCGCATGGCCGATACGACCGCCAAATGCCTGGCCGATACTCTGGTGTCCCAGACACACACCGAGAACAGGCACACGCCCGGCAAATTGCTTGATAGTGTCAATCGACACACCGGCCTCGTTCGGCGTGCAAGGCCCGGGGGAAATAACGATCTTTTCGGGCTGCAGCGATTCAATTTCCTGCAGCGTGATCTGGTCATTGCGAAACACCCGGACATCCGCGCCCAGCTCACCCAGGTACTGCACCAGGTTATAGGTAAAGGAATCGTAATTATCGATCATCAGGAGCATGTTCAGTGCCTCCGTTTCAGGCCACGACATGCCATGGCAACAGCACGGAATATGGCTCGCCCCTTGTTCATGGTCTCGTCCCATTCATTGGCCGGTACAGAGTCGGCCACGATGCCGGCGCCTGCCTGAATATGCAACGTATCACCCTTTATGACAGCAGTACGAATCGCGATGGCAGTATCCATGTTGCCAGACCACGACAGGTAGCCCACCGCCCCTGCATAGACGCCGCGCTTCACCGGCTCCAGTTCATCAATAATTTCCATGGCACGTATCTTCGGTGCGCCGCTGACCGTGCCCGCGGGAAAGGTCGCGCGCAACACATCGATTGCACTCATGTCCGGCTGAATATTTCCGATGACGTTGGAGACGATATGCATGACATGCGAGTAACGTTCAATAACCATCTTTTCGGTCAGCTCGACGCTGCCAACCTTGCTGACCCGGCCAACATCGTTGCGGCCCAGGTCGATCAGCATCAGGTGTTCCGCCAGTTCCTTGGGATCGGCGAGCAGGTCGAGTTCCAGCGCCTTGTCCTCTGCCTCGTTGGCACTGCGCGGACGCGTGCCCGCGATGGGCCGCACCGTCACCACATCGTCTTCAAGATGCACAAGGATTTCCGGTGAAGAGCCAACGACCTGAAAGTCACCCAGGTCCAGGTAGTACATGTAAGGTGACGGGTTGAGGTTACGCAAGGCGCGATACAGGTCCAGCGGTGGCGCCGTGAACGGGATGGACATCCGTTGCGACAACACGACCTGCATGGCATCGCCCTCGACAATATAGTCCTTGATGGCACCGACTGCAGTCTCGAAGCCCTCGCGGGTAAAACCGGAGACGAAATCTGTCTCCTCGACCACGGCCGCGCCGCCAATCTGTGTTTCGTAACCCGTTTCTGCAATACGCAGCTGCTGCTCCAGTTTATCAAGACGCGCCTGCCCGCTGGCGTAGGCATCTTCTTCGCCGGGGTCTACATGCACGATCAATTGCAGCGTACCCGAAAGATTATCGAAAACCAGAATTTCATCCGACACCATCAGCAGGATATCCGGACAGCCAATCGTATCCGGCTTGTCGAAAGCAGCCAGCCGCGGCTCGATGTAGCGCACCGTGTCGTAACCGAAGTAACCCACCAGCCCGCCGTTAAACCTTGGCAAGTCGGGCAGTTCCGGGGCACGAAAACGTGACTGGAAGTCTTCTATCCAGGCAAGCGGATCAGCAACTGTTAGCGACTCTGTAATTTCGTCATTCTGCAAAACAGTGATGTCATTGCCATTGATGCGCACCACCGTGGAACACGGCAATCCAATAATGGAATAGCGCCCCCACTTTTCACCGCCATGGACAGATTCAAACAGGTAGGAGTATGGCTTGTTGGCAAGCTTGATAAAGGTGCTGACGGGTGTGTCGAGGTCAGCAAGCACCACTCGGCTGACGGGTATCCGGTTGTATCCCTGGCCGACCAGGTCGTTGAATTGTTCAGGTGTCATTACACTCACTTTTGAGAAAACCGGGTTGCACGGGAAGGCGTTTCAGGTAGCAGGATTTCTGCCGCCATCGACCGCCAGTCGAGTGCTGTGTCGGGTTTAACTCTCCAGTGAACTGCATCTTTCTCATGCCGCCTGTGCCAGTAGCGGGAGTATTTCTGTCATGGTATCGATCACTGCATCCGGGGCAGATTCACGAATATCTACACCGTGATTGTAGCCATAGCTCATGCAGACAATCTGGAAGCCCGCCGCACGTGCCGCCGCCACATCACTGACCGAATCACCGATCATCATGGCCGCTGCAGGATCGCATCCGAAAAACTCTGCGGCATGTAATAGCGGCGCAGGATCCGGTTTCTTCTTCGTTAATGTATCACCACTGATTACGATTGAGAAATCATCATACAGGCCGAGCGCTTTCAGCAACGGCTCGGTAAACCGGGCGGCCTTGTTGGTGACGCATCCCAGCTGATAACCAGCCGCTTTCATCATGTCGACACCCTCGCGCACACCCGGGTAGAGGATGGAACGTTTCGAGGTGTTTTCTGCATACAGATCAAGAAAAATCGGGTAGGCACGCTGGAAATCCACTTCATCCGGCTCACCCTTAAGGGCACCGGTCAGCGCACGTCTGACCAGGCGCTCAACACCATTCCCGACCCAGTCGCGAACCCGCGCCTCGCCCCGGGGCTCCCGATCCAGCGCGGCCATCATCTCATCCACGCAGTACGCGAGATCCGGAACACTGTCGACCAGTGTTCCATCGACATCAATGAGAATCATTTCAGGCTTGCGCACGGGACTCCCTCAACCAACAGCCCTGGCAATTTCCGAGCGCATGGCATCGATGGTTGTCTTGTAGTCATCGGCACCGAAGATTGCCGAACCGGCAACGAAGGTGTCTGCACCGGCAGCAGCAATTTCACCGATATTATCGACCTTCACACCGCCATCGATTTCCAGTCGAATATCGTGGCCACTGGCATCGATAATCTTGCGTGCCTCACGCAGTTTGACAAGTGCCTCTGGAATAAAGCTCTGGCCGCCAAAACCCGGGTTGACCGACATCAGCAGGATCATGTCGACCTTGTCGATGACGTGTTTCAGATAATCAAGCGGTGTCGCCGGGTTGAAAACCAGGCCTGACTTACAGCCCTGCTCGCGAACCAGCATCAGCGAACGGTCAATATGCTCACTCGCCTCCGGGTGGAAGGTAATGTAGGTGGCACCGGCCTTGGCAAAATCCGGGATAATGCGATCGACCGGCTTCACCATCAGGTGCACGTCGATGTCCGCCGTTACACCGTGGTTACGCAGCGCCTCGCACACCAGCGGGCCGATCGTCAGATTGGGTACATAGTGATTGTCCATGACATCGAAATGCACAATGTCCGCACCGGCATCCAGGACATTCGTGACCTCTTCGCCCAAACGGGCAAAATCCGCTGACAGTATGGATGGTGCAATCTTGTAATCGGCCATGTTGTTGTCCTCACTCGGAATTTCAAAAGGGTATGCGAAAAATTCGAACGCGAACTTTAACCCAACAGGGCAGACTTTTCAGCACCTGCATAGCAGAAAACGCCTGGATTCCGCAGTTGCGCCAGGCACCCGCCATCACTCCTGGCCCGGTCATCGCGACTCGCTTTACTGCTTTCTTATTAATTGCAGGCAGTTATGCGCCATTTCAAAAAATATACGAAAGATACAAGGCGCGAATACCCCCTCGATAAGGGGCCACACAGGACCAGAGTGACGCGCTCATGGCAGCAGTAAAAGCCACTATCGAAAATAAGCTAATACTGAACTGCTTGCCAAGCATGAGAGCAAGTTTTATAAATGACCTTATAACGTTCTATTATCTACAACGGTGACGCCCGGTTCCGACCGGGTGCACAGACAACCTGAACCTAACGGAGATATTGGAAATGGCTAACACCTACCAACCGCGTCTTGGTGACTGGTATCGATCAATCAACGGAGACAAGTTCGAAATCGTCGCCCTGGACGACGATGCCGCCACCATGGAAATACAACACTTTGATGGTGCCGTCGAAGAGGTCGATTTCGACAACTGGAATGAAATGGAGATTGTGCCGATCGAACCACCAGAAGACTGGTCGGGCTCGCTGGACATAGAACGTGAAGACTACGGCGTGGATCTCGAACTGACTACCCCCAACGATCACATCAACCCACTGGACGAGGTTGAATAGACAACGCCTTTGCGAACCCAACCTTCCGGCCCGGGCGCTGCCACAAAATAGCGCTCAATCGCCCTCACCCGCTGCCGATACCCCTGTTAAGGCAACGCGGGAGAGAGATCATGGCGGCGATTTACGAAATGAAAAGCGGCACGATTGTGTCGGAAAACAGTGGCATTACCACCATTAAAAACCATGAACAGTTGCCCGAATACGGCGTTACCCTGCAACCGGTTCAGGCCGCTGCCAGACCTGCCAGGCCCGGCCCCTGCGATGAATACATGAGCATCCTCAAGGAACTCCTGAAAGACCTCTAGACAAACACGGCGCAGCAGCTATTCCCCGACGCGCAACAGCAGGCCATGGGTCCGTGCACTGTTGAAGGCAAGCAGAAACGCACCAGCACCCATCAGCAGGTAGATCACATTCAGACCGGCGGCCTGCCACATTAAATCACCGCGAAACACGTGCTCAAACATAACGGCACGCATCCCCTCAAAGACATGACTCGATGGCAGGCACCAGGCCACGGCCTGTAACCATTCCGGTAACACCGAGACTGGATAATAGATGCCACTGATCGGCGCGATCGCAAATATCGACACCCACGCAAAACTCTCCGCACCCAGGCCGTAGCGCAGCACCAGCCCCGAGACCAGCAAGCCGATAGCCCAGCCCATAACCAGCAGATTGGCAAAGAAGCCCAGCAGCGGCAGACCCAGACCGAAAATCGAGAAGTCATACAGGGGAATTGCAAGCAGGGCCGCGCCGCCAATACCGATCAGTGTACGCAGCAGGCTGATCGTCAACAGCGCACCAGCCAGCTCCTGGACACGCAACGGGCTGACAAACAGGTGTCCGAGATTACGTGAGTACATCTCTTCAAAGAAGGCCAGTGATACACCGAGGTGAGCACGAAACAGGACATCCCAGAGCAAAACGGCGGCCATCAATACGCCGGATGCCTGCGCAACCCAGGTACTGTTGGTTTCAAAAAACCTGCTGATGAACCCCCACAGTATCAATTGCACTGCCGGCCAGTAGATCATTTCCAGCAAACGCGGCCACGAACGACGCACCAGGTAGACATAACGCAGTACCATGGCATAGATACGTCCCAGCGATTGCATCACCCGACTCCCCCGTTTCCCACCCGACCGGTATCACGGGCGACATCAATAAACACATCCTCAAGGGTATCGCGGCCATAGCGTTGCAGCAGCCAGTCCGGCGAACCGCGATCGACAACCTTGCCGGCACGCAGCATGATGACATCATCGCAGAGACGCTCGACTTCCAGCATGTTGTGCGTTGCCATCAGCAGGGTCGCGCCGGTGTCCCGCTGGTACTCGCGCAACAACTGGCGTATCGATGCTGCCGTGTCAGGATCCAGTGATGCCGTCGGTTCGTCAAGCAACAGCACCGCTGGCCTGTTTAGCAGTGCCTTTGCCAGGGAAACACGCGTCTTCTGCCCGGCTGACAGTGAACCGTATGCACGATCCAGAAACTCCGTGATAGCCAGCTGTCCCGCCAGTTCTGCCAGGCGCTGCCCGAGGTGCTTCATCCCGTAGAGGCGTCCATACACCAGCAGGTTCTCCCGGACCGTCAGGCGCTGCGGCAGGTCAACATAGGGTGACGAGAAATTTATTCTGTGCAGAACTTGATAGCGATGCCTGCGCATGTCCGTCCCGAGGATAGAAAGCTCACCGCACGTCGGCAGCAGCAACCCCAGCAACATCGATAGCAATGTGGTTTTGCCCGCCCCGTTACCCCCCAGCAGCGCACAGATTGCCCCACTCTCAATCTCGAAACTGACCGTGTCGACGGCACGCACCTGATCGTAGTACTTGCTGACTTCCCGAACGCTGACGGCGGGTGAATGCTTCACATCAGGAACTCACAGTCGGAAAATCATGGTGTTCAATGCTGACCTCGCCGGCCTCGATAAAAACCGGTACGGGAGTCAGTCGCTGACCCTGGCAGGGTCCGGAGATACACAAGCCATTATTTATCTGAAACAGGGCATCGTGCGTGGCGCACTGGATAAAGGCCTTGCCGAGATCAAGAAACTGGTGCGGCACCCAGTCAAGCGGTCCGCCGGTATGCGGGCAACTGTTCAGGTAGGCATATACTTGCTGCCCTTGGCGCACGACAAAGGCATCATACTGACGGCCGGCAATAACCAGCTCCAGGCCCCGGCAACCAGGATCAGCGAGATCATTGAGCTTGCAGACGACAGTGCTTGAACGGGTCATCCCGGCAGACTACGGGCGCCTGCCGGTTTGTCAAGCACCTAGCGGAAGGGAAATCAGTCAGTACGGACCACGCGAAAGCCAAGATTATCGAGACGTGCATCCTGACTGTACTGACTGCGTTTTGCACTGCGCAGCGAGTCAAGCGGGCTGGTATAGGCGCCACCGCGCACTACACGCATATCACACCCGCCCTGCGCCCAGGCACTGCCATCGGTCGGTGCCCCCTGGTAACTGCCGTGATAACAGTCCGCGGTCCATTCCTGAACATTTCCGGCAACATCGTGCAAACCAAAGTCATTGGCCGCGAAGCTGCCTACCGGTGCTGTACGCGCAGCATCCCAGTCGCTGCCACAATTGAAACAGTTTGCATGCAGATTTTCGCTGACATCCTGCCACCAGAAATTCGTGAGACTGCCGGCGCGTGCCGCATACTCCCACTCCGCCTCGGATGGCAGCCTGTAAGACTTACCGGTCTGATCTGACAGCCAGCGAGTGTAGGCACGCGCATCGCTCCAGGACACGTTGATCACCGGACGGTCACCACGCCCCCAGCTCTCGTCATACGGAAGGCGACGACCGGTCGCACGTGCAAAGCGATCATACTCTGCAAACGTCACTTCATACTGACTGACAGCGAACGCCGGGACGCTTACTGCATGACGGGGTACCTCATCGTAGTTAAGTGAATTCCCGGGACTGCCCATTTGGTAGTTGCCAGCAGGCAGCTCGACCATGGCCGGTCCCTCGGCACCCCCCTTCAGGGCATCACGGAATGTATTCCCGGGAACTACACGGGTCGCTGGCACGTCGCTTGCTGTCGCCGGCGCGACCACTTCGGGTGTACTCGCAACCGATTCCACTACCGGCTGCGGTGCTGCGACCTCCGCCACCTCTTCAGGCACATCCACAGCGCCAGCACTCACTGTTTCATCAGGCGATAACTGTGGTACGTCAATGCTTGCAGCCGGGCTATTATCCTCTGCATCACTTCCATCGGGATTTGCGGCTATCTCCGTTGCGACCTCGTCAAGACTTACGGGTGCATCGGCTGCTATAAAGAACCAGCCTGCAAGGACACACAGCAGGACCACGCCCAGCCCGATTGCGGCACCCAGCCAGCGGCGCTGCTTGCCGTCTTGCGCTACATCCACCAACGGTGCCGATTCACTGTCCTGCTCGCGCTCAGCAGGCTTGATGGGTAATGCGGCTGCTTGTACCTTTTCCCCGGGCCCCGGATGTACGGCACCGGTATCACCGCCATCCAGGGACGGCACGTGCAAGGGTTCACTCGACGAGGATTCCGCTGACTCTTCTTGAGAAACATCAGGCGTTTCACCAGACTCCAGACTGGATTGCAGTGCATCACGTTCCTGTTCCATGCGGTCACGTGCAGATTCCGCCTCGGCACGCAAACGTAGTGCGATCTCGATATTCTTCTTACTTTCATTTAATTCACTGCGCAGGCGTGCAGGATCTTCCACCTGATCACTGGCGCCCATCAGACCACGGGCCACCTCAACTTCACCGCGCAGTGTATTCATCCTGTCACGCAGTGCCTGTTGATCTTCAAGCGCAGTATCACGCTCACTGGTCAACTGGCGCAGCTGTGCTTCCAGTTGCGAGATGGTTGTTACCGCCTGCTGATTCTGCTCCTCCATTAAATCAACATCGACCTGGCGACGATCCTTCTCCTGACGCGTCAGCTCGGCGATCTCCTCGTGCGCCGCCTTCAGCTCTTTCTGCAGGCGGTCAACCTGGTTCCCGGTCTCCTGTTGTGCGGACAGGATTTCGCGCAGATGTTCCTGCTCTTCCTGCCTGGCAGCATCACGCGCCTGCTTGATTGCACCATTCTGGTTCGACAGGTTTGTTTCGTGCTCAGATGCGACCAGAGCCAGCTGCTCCTTTAGTTCGCGCTGGCGTGCCGCCATCTCGGAACGCTCTTCAGCACGCGCCTGGCGTTCAACGTTCAACTGTTCGCGTAACTGATCAGTGCCTTCCCGCGCATCTTCACGGGCCTTCTGGTAATCAGCCGTTTGCTGCGCCATCTTCTTTCGGAGGCGGTCAATCTGGCCCTGCAGTTCCTTTTCATTGTCGTTCTTGCGCGTCAGGTCCTCATGCGCCTTCATTTCAGCGGCCTTGTTTTCTTCTTCAAGCGTTCTCGCACGCTCTTCCTGCTGCCCGACCTGCAGCTGCAGATCGTTCAACTGTTGCTGCAGCAGTTCACGCTCCTCCTGCATTGACTCGTTTTTTGTAAGTGTTTCAGTCAGTTGTGTATCAATCTGCTGCAGTTTAGAGTCACTGTCTGCAACCAGCTGCTGCGCATCAGCCACCTTTGAGCACATATCATCCAGCTGCGCCTGCATCCCACTGCGTTCTTCTTCAAACTCTCTGGCCTTCGATTCTGCCTCGCCTTTTATCGCATCGATCTCCACCTGGAGTTCGCTGTTGCTGGATTCATGTTCAGACAACTGCGCTTGCAATGCGGTATGCCTTGCCTCGGCCAGCTCGAGTTCCTCATCCTGTGCCGACCGCTTTTGTTTCAGTTCAACACGCTTTATCTCAAGCCGCTCAATCTTTTCATTTGCCCTGGCAAGCTGTGTTTTCATATCCTCAGCGAGTGCCGAGCGATCCTCGCTGGCCTGCGACTCCGTTCTCGACAACTCCTCACGCAA
>CAJQNP010000236.1 GCA_905479705.1 uncultured Gammaproteobacteria bacterium | reverse complement strand
CGCTCGGACTCCCGCCATGCAAACGAACAGTCCAGGTGTGTGCGCACGGTAATCAAACCACTCAGTCCGTCCTCGATCATGATTTCCAGGGGACGGCGTCGGCGCAGGCGCTTGCAGGGTTGCTTCAGCCATATCAAACCGATACTCGCATTACGCGGAAAGGTGGTACGCAACGCGTCGGCAATACCCATCAGGTGCTCGACGCGCTTCATGACCTCGGGGTCATCCGGCAACGGCGTGTCTTCCTGGTAACGGCGCAACGCGCGCCCCTTCGTACCTTCCGGCAGTGCGAGGATATTCACAGCGTCGGCTGGCCTGACACCCCACTCTTCAAGTAGATTAACGACCATGCGGCCGAGTTGGGTACGGTCTTCCTGGGTAAGCGCTGACATTCTTGTTATCCACTGTCCTGGGACCAGGACTTTCAAATGAGTCACGCATTCTAGCATGCAAGGTCGAACATGCCCGCACTCAATTACCTTGTGGTCCCTGTTGATTCATAATCCGTGTAGACTGTTCAACCTCACTGCTGCCTCATTAACTACCTATCAAAACGAATCCATGACACCCCTCGCCCTGCTGATCATCATTGCGTTGCTGGTCTGGTTCTGGCAGGTCAGCCAGCAATGCCATGATATTGCCATCCAGCTGGCGCGGCAGACCTGCAAGCGACAGGGCCTGCAGTTTCTCGACGGGACGGCATCACTGAAGAGCGTCAGGCCCTACCTGTCGCGGGCTACCGGCCCCGGCTTCAAGCGCATCTATACCTTTGACTACAGCGAGGATGGCATAGGGCGTCGCAGCGGATGTATCATCATGCACAACGCGCAGATCTCATCTGTGTTGCTGGACAACCAGAGCTCGCGGGGTTTGTAGGGACGGATTCATTCGACCATCGACGAACCATATCAGGATTTAGAGATCTGCCAGCTGACTATTGGCCGAATGAATTCGGCCCTACAATAGTCCATTATTCGGCCCTGCAATATTGCCAATATTTCGGCCCTACAATTTGCCAATAGAAGGAACTGAAAATGCCCTACTACATCTATATCGTGACCGACACCGGTACAGGCGCGAAAAAGTCTGTCGAACACGTCAGTGCCTATGAAAACTTCAAGCTGGCAAAGACCGAGGTACGCCGTCTGCGTAGCGAAGCACCCCTGAATGAAGACCAGGCCTACAAGATCATCTTCGCTGCCGACACCGCCGAGGCGGAACAGCGACTGGTGGCATACCGCGAAGAGCCGATTGCCAAGGAATGGGAGAAGTAGCCTCCATCCAGTCGCAATGGAAGAAAAGGAATACAGGGACACCTACCAGACTATCAACGAGCGTCGCTGCGTCTTTGAAAAGACCATCAACTCGCGGCGCTGCACCTGCAGGCAATCACAGCGCTTTCACCTGGCTGACCGCGAGGGCATTGCCTGCAAATCGGCAACCGGCAATGCCCTGTGCACCACGCTGCTCAGCAGCATGCGCAGCAATGCACGATTTGCCCTGCACCTGACCAGTGCCGACGGTCCCCTGCCACATGCCAGGGAAATCAAGGTGCAGACCGGCGGCCTGCTGGGTCTGCAGGGACTGATTCGCCCCGAACATGCCGAAGACAGCAATGTAGAGAACGCCATTGGGCTGATCGATGCCGCCATCGAGAAATACGGCAGCATCGATGCACTGCCCTACGACATCATTGTGCAGGCAATCGTCAAATTCGAGGGCCGCAGGAAAAGACCACGACGAGGCGACAGCTGAGCAACCAGCCGTCGCTAAACACCCCGACTAGCGGGACTTCGTTTTACCCGGCTTCTTTTTTTCAGCCTTTGCCGGCCGTTTTCCCGGTTTCGCCCTGGCTGTCGCCTTCTTTTTGCGCACGGGCGGTTTACTGCCGTCCGGGTTTTTCCTGCGACTGGCCGCCCCACCCGGTTTCCCGGCTGGCTTTTTGCGGCGGGTAGTCGTCGTCTTGCCGGGACTGCCTGCCGCGGCCGGCTTGTCCGCCTTGCCTGCCTTGCCTGCCTTGCCTGCCTTGCCCGGCTTATCATGCTTGCCGTGCAGCGTTAATTTCATCTTCTGGCCGGACACCCAGACATCTTTCAGGTCGTTGAACACCGCCCTGGGCATGCCTTCCGGCAGGTCAACCAGGCTGTAGTCATCAAAGATATCAATGCGACCAATGTACTGGCTGTCCAGGCCGGCCTCGTTGGCAATGGCGCCGACGATATTCGCCGGCTTGACGTGGTGCTCATGCCCGACCGCGATGCGATATCGCAGCATGCCCTCTTCAAGTGGCGTCTCCTTGCCACGCGCAGGGGCACGTTTCTTGCCCGCCGGCTTGCTGCGCGGCGAACGGTCGAATGAATCCCGGCCCCTGTCTGCCCTGGGTTGCGGCTTGTGTTTCAGCAACAGGGGCGTGTCGCCCTGCAACAATTGCGCAAGGGCGGCAGATATCTCCAGTGCCGGCACATTGTGCTCCTGCTGATATTGCTCAATCAGGTTGGTAAACAGCTCCAGGTTTTCATTGGCCAGCGTGTCGGTAATGCGTTGCTTGAAACGTGCGATTCGCTTGTCATTGATCAACTCGGTTGATGGCAGCTCCATCATGTCGATCTTCTTGCGGGTCGCCTTTTCTATCGCGCCCAGCATGCGTCGTTCACGCGGCGCGACGAACAGGATGGCATCCCCATGCCGGCCGGCACGTCCGGTGCGCCCGATACGGTGCACATAGGCCTCGGTGTCGTAGGGTATGTCGTAATTCAGGACGTGACTGATGCGCTCCACGTCGAGACCACGTGCCGCAACATCCGTGGCAACCAGGATATCAAGCTTGCCCTGCTTCAACTGCTGGACGGTGCGCTCACGCTGCTTTTGTGGAATATCGCCATTCAATGCCGCCGCATCGTAACCGCGCGCTTCCAGTTTTTCAGACAACTCCAGTGTCGATGTCTTGGTACGCACGAATACCAGCATGGCATCAAACTGTTCTGCCTCGAGAATGCGGGTCAGCGCATCCAGTTTGTGCACGCCGCTGACCGGCCAGTAGCGCTGTCGAATCGTTTCCGCCGTGGTAGTCTTTACCTTGATGGTGACCTGTGCGGGATCATTCAGGTGTTTCGTGGCAATACGGCGAATCTGCTGCGGCATGGTTGCAGAAAACAGGGCAATCTGCCTTTCATCCGGAGTTTGTTCGAGCACCCATTCGACGTCATCGATAAAACCCATGCGCAGCATTTCATCGGCCTCATCCAGCACCAGCGCCTTCAGCTTGTCGAGCTTCAGGGTGCCGCGGCGCATGTGATCGATCACACGCCCGGGCGTACCCACGATCACGTGCACGCCGCGCTTCAGTGCGTGGATCTGACCGCGGTAATCCTGACCACCGTAGACCGGCAGGACATGAAAGCCCTTCATGTACCTGGCGTACTTCTGAAACGCCTCGGCGACCTGGATAGCCAGCTCACGGGTTGGCGCCAGAACCAGCACCTGCGGATCTTTCTGTTTCAGGTCGAGCGTTGCCAGCTGCGGCAGCGCAAAGGCCGCCGTCTTGCCGGTACCGGTCTGTGCCTGTCCCAGCACATCGCGGCCCTCGAGCAACAACGGTATGGTCTCTGCCTGTATCGGCGAGGGTGTTTCATAACCCACCTCGTCGAGCGCCTTGAGAAGAGGTTTACCCAGCGCCAGCTGCTTGAAGGCCGTTACCGTTTCGTCAGTCATGAGATGTGCCTGGAATGAAGATAAGATGGACCAGTCAGGGGTGACTGGCCGGGGAAGAAAAGGTCGCGTAGTGTAGCGACTTGTATGCTATGTTGCATGCATTATTTCCCGGGGCGCTGATTTTGTTGCCATTTCAGGCATGCAGGCACCGTGTAACCACACATGATTCAGCAAACCATCCACTGGATTGCCGCTATCGGCGCAGACACGGATGACGATGACGATATCCGGCTGCGGAAATCGTTACTGGTTATCTGTGCGGTGCCGTTTGTGATTGCCGGTGCCGCCTGGGGAATCCTCTACATCGCGTTCGGTGAAACCCTGTCCGGCATGATCCCGCTGTCGTATTCCTGCGTGTCACTGCTGAGCATCATGCACTTCGGCCTGACACGCCGTTACCATTTCTTCCGCTTCAGCCAACTGACCCTGATCCTGCTGCTGCCGTTTCTGCTGATGGTTTCTCTCGGCGGATTCATTAACGGCAGCGCCGTGGTCCTGTGGGCACTGATCTGCCCGCTGGGCGCGCTGTTCTTCGACGAGCCCCTCTATGCGCCGCTGTGGTTCGGTGCCTTTGTCGGCCTGGTCATTATAAGTGGCTTCCTGCAACCCTACGTCGGTGCGGCCAACAACCTCTCCCAGGCGATGATCATCTTCTTCTTTGCCATCAACCTGGTCGGGGTGGGCTCGCTGGTTTTCCTGATGGCGTACTTCTTCGTCGGTCAGAAAAATATCTTCCAGGCAAAGTCGGAAACACTGCTGTTGAATATCCTGCCGAAGGAAATTGCCGACATACTGCGGAATGAACCACGGACGATTGCCGACCACTTCGAAGGCGCCAGCATTCTGTTTGCCGACGTGGTCGATTTCACACCCATGTCGGCCGCTATGACGCCTATTGAACTGGTGGAGTTGCTCAACGAGGTGTTTTCCGGGTTTGACCAGCTGGTCGAGAAATACGCACTGGAAAAGATCAAGACCATCGGTGACTGTTACATGGTGGCCTCCGGGGTACCCCGCCCGCGTCATGACCACGCACAGGCACTGGCATCACTGGCGCTGGAGATGCGCGACTATGTCGAGCAAAGTACCTACGGGGGTCAAAAGCTGGCCTTCCGCATCGGCATCAACTCGGGCCCGGTCGTCGCCGGCGTCATCGGACGCAAGAAATTTATTTACGACCTGTGGGGCGATGCCGTGAACACGGCGAGTCGCATGGAATCCCATGGCCGCAGCGGCATCATCCAGATTACCCGTGCCACCTATGAACTGATCCGCGACGAATTTAGCTGCGAGCCGCAGGGCATGGTTAACGTCAAGGGCAAGGGCGAGATGGAGGTGTGGTATGTCACAGGCAGGCACCCGGACTCAGCGGATTACCTGCCTGGGCCGTCACTGCAGGGGGCGAACGCCTGACCCGGCGGATAGCCGTGTCGGGCCGACAATCCATGCAGCACATCAGCTCAAAACCAGACCCGGCATAATTCTTTGCCTGTCCCACAGCGAAGCTGTAGCATCCAGCGACATACAATGAAGTAGTGAACCAGACTTCTGGTAGTTTCACTCGCCCAACCGGGAGCCCGTATGGAATATGGCCAGTTCTGCCCGATCGCCAAGGCCACCGAAATCATTGGCGAGAAGTGGACCCTGCTGATCATTCGCGAGTTGTTGATGGGTGGTTCACGCTTCAACGAGTTGCAGCGTGGCCTGAGCCTGATCTCGCCGACCATACTCTCGCGCCGCCTCGACTCGCTGGCGGAGCATGGGCTGGTTGTCAAAAAGAAGATTCCCGGCCAGCGTGGTCACGAGTATTTCCCCACCGAGTCCTGCCAGGCACTGCTACCGGTTATCCGCAGTCTTGGCGACTGGGGCATGGTGTGGGCGCGTTCCAACCTGACCGAGAAAGACTATGATGTCGAGCTGTTGATGCTGTATCTCAAGCGCAGCATCGAGCCCGGAAAACTGCCGGGCAGGGAAACCGTCATACGCTTCAAGTTCACCGATATCGAGCAGTATCCGGAGTGGTGGCTGGTATCCAGGGGCGACGAGATTGACCTGTGCGTGAAGGATCCCGGCAAGGATGTCGACGTTTATTTCACGACCAGCGTCAAGACCATGGCCGATATCTGGATGGGCGACAACAGTTACCGGCGCGCCATCCGTGAAGGCACCCTGAAGGTCGTGGGCGACAAGACACTGACGCGCAACATCACTGACTGGATGAAAAACAGTGTCTTTACCGACCTGCCAGCGGCCAGTGAGATATGACGAAGCCCATCAGCCGTTAACCCCGTCAGTGCGTTGATACTCATTCCCGGCAGACGGTTATAGCCTCTTGATCATACGACCCGAGACCCCCGCTGACAGAGACGCCATCAGGACGATCAACCTGGATGCCTTTGATTCTGATACCGAGGCGAACCTGGTGGATGCCCTCAGGGACTCAGGCACGGAATTCATTTCGCTGGTTGCCGAGACCAAAGACACCCTTGTGGGTCACATTCTCTTTAGCCCGGTCACCTGCACTGGTGATGCAAAGATCATGGGGCTGGCCCCCATGGCGGTACGCAAGGCATGGCAGCGACAGGGGGTCGGCACGCAACTGGTCGAGGCCGGTCTGCAGGCCTGCAGGCAGGCAGGTGCACTGGCCGTCATCGTGCTGGGCCATCCGCAATACTATCCGCGCTTCGGCTTTGAACCAGCCGCAAACCACGGGATCGAGTCAGAGTACGAGGTAGCAGCGGAGGTCTTCATGGTGAAGGCACTGCAACCCGGCGCACTGGATGCGATCAACGGGCTGCTGAGGTACCACCCGGCATTCCCGGCGCTGTAGTCCCGGCGGAACGTTAACGGCAGAGACTATTCACCTGCCGCGCCGGCCGAGGCGCGTTCCAGCTGCTGTAACAGGCGTGCGCTGTCCGGGTTATCCGGGGCGAGAGTCCGCAGTGTGCGCGCAAACTCCAGCGCCCTCGCCCAGTCCTCTCCCTGGGTATAAAAGACCACCAGTGCATACACGATATCCGCATCCTGCGGCTGCAACTCGCGGGCATGCTGCAATGCGGCCTGCGCCTCGTCACGACGATTCAACTGCTGCAGCAGCAGTCCATAGTTATAGTGCACGCGCGCACGCTGCGGCAGGCGCTCGCTGGCCTGTCGCAACATGCCCGCGGCTTCCGTGTGGCGCTGTGTCTCAACCAGCAACAGCCCCAGTGAATAATAGAGTTCGCCGGCCTCCGGCTGGTAGCCGACGGCGGCTCGCAGTTGCTCTTCTGCCTGTGCGTTGCGCCCGGTGCGGTTATACAGGTTGGCGAGATTGACACGCACGGGCACAAACTCCGGCGCGGACTCGAGGGCCTTCAGGTAGTGCGACTCGGCGCCGGCCTCGTCCCCCAGCGCCGTCGCCAGCACACCGAGATTAAGCAAGGCCTCGGGGGTGTCGGACAGGGCCAGTTGCGTTTCGCGGTATTCCTGCAGGGCAGTATCCAGCGCACGGCGTTGCGCATCATCAAGGTGCTGGCGCGGGATCGGTGCCAGGATGCGTGCTGCCTCGATACGCACCGCCCGCACCGGGTCGTTCAACTGCCTGGTGAGCGTCTTCAGGTCGGCAAGCTCGGGCATCTGGCCGAGCGTGGCGGTTGCCGCCGTACGCACCAGCGGATCGGAATGCAGCGCCGCGGCACGCAGGGTATTCGCCGTAGTTGGCGTCGCGCTGTAGCGGGCCAGTAGTTGCACGGCCGTGGCGGTCACGATGGCGGGCTGTGATGCATCCGTGGTGAGATTGACAAGGTCGTCGTAGGCATCGGCCGCGCCGCTGCGCGCTGCCGCGATGACTTCCCCGTAATGGGTGGTGTCGCGAATGGCGGTCCCGTACCACTCGGCAGTCTGCTCAGCCGCCCACTCCGGCGACCTGTCCGTGTGACACTGGTTGCAGGCGTTGGGCACACCCAGCTTGACCGTCAGGTCGGGACGCGGGATGCGAAAACTGTGATCACGCCGCGGGTCAACGACCATGTAGGTCGTGGCCGGCATGTGACAGTTGATGCACTGCGCCCCCGCGGAGTTCTCTGCATGAAAGTGGTGCGCCGGCGAGGCATAGTCTTTCTTCTGCAAGGTCGGAAAGCGCGCCGGCGGTGTGCTGTTGTGACACTGCTGGCACAGGGCGTTCCCGGCCAGCTTCAGGCGGGTACTGTGTACATCATGGCAATCCGTGCAACCGACCCCGCGGTTATACATCTTGCTCTGCAGGAAGGAACCGTACACGTAGACTTCATCAAGAATCTGGCCATCCGGGTGATACAGACCCGCTTGCAGGGTGGACGGCTCGAAATCGTCAAGCAGCGCACGACCATGGGCATCATCCGGACTGACACGGTGACGCCGTGAGTGGCAGCGCGCGCAACTGTCGACCAGCGCCCGGCTGTCGATATCCCCGCTCACCAGGCCGTAGTCATCGGCCTGATCACCACCCTGTCCGGACTCAGCCCACTCGACATGCGCCGCTCCCGGACCGTGACAGGCCTGGCAACTGACATTGATCTCGCTCCAGCGTGTGTTGTAGGAATCGCTGGCAGGGTCGTAATTCTTTTGCAGGTTGGTCGAGTGGCACTCGGCACAGCGCACGTTCCAGTTGTGCATGCGCCCCGTCCAGTGCAGCGGGTCACCGGGCGGGGCATCATCCTCCGGCTGCAGCTGGAACCAGCGTTGCCCGCCCTGCTCTGCCGGGCGACTGTCCCAGGCAACGGTCAGCGCCTGCAGGCGACCCTTCGCGAACTCCACCAGGTACTGCTGCAGGGGTTCGACACCAAAGGTGTAGCTGATTTCGAAATCCCGGAGTGTGCCGTCGGCGTCCTCGGTATTGACGATGTAACGTTCACCCTCGACACGGAACCGGGTGGTGACCCCGGCATGGGTAAATTCAGCCGCATTAAAATCACCGAGCACGCTATCGGCATTTGCCACTGCCATGGCAAGATCATGATGCGAGCCCGCCCAGGCCTCGGCCTGTTGCTGGTGGCACTGCAGACATTGTGCGTTATCTGCAAAACCGTCACCCTGCTGCACTGCAGCAGGGTGCGGCGCAGCAAGCTTCACTGCCGCGCTCCCGGCGGGCGTGTCGACCTGGTCGCAGGCGCTGGTAAAGAGTATTGGAAGTACGGCAAGTATTCGCAGGCAGTTGATGCGCATCAATCCATTTTTCCTTGTGTCAGCAGGACAGCAGGGCCGAAAGCATTCGGCCCTGCAATCGTTACCTGGCAATTCTACTTGTCAGTTCAGGGTAATCGAATCCCGCTGGACAGGGGACAGCGTCTCGATAACGGCCCCGTTGACATTGGCATGGCGGCGCACCTGGAAATAGACGCGCTTTTTCCCGGGCCCGGCACTCAGGGTAAAGGACGGCGCCTTACTGTAATCCTGCCACTCGGCACCTGAAAAATCGGCCCGTTCGCTGGCACGGTACTGGGTGACAGTGCCCTTGACGGTGTTGTTCAGCGTGACCGTGGTGGCGGCCGTGCTGCCCTTGCCATTGTCCAGGGAAAACCGCGACACGACCAGCCCGCCCTCGTAGACCCGGTTACCGCTTTCCACCAGCGGACAGGGTGTCCCGCCACCCCCGGCCGATAACGACATGGCCAGCGTGCGGTTACTGGTGGAGTTCACAATGGTTTCCTGTTCGGATTTATAACCACTGCTGGACACCGTGACCAGTATGGCGGCACGTGGCACAGCGGAAAATACCGCACTGCCCTGTGCATCTGTCATGCGCGCCCCGAACTGATCGATCTTCGCCGAGGTACCGACACAGACCGCTGCATTGGCCAGTGGTGCATTGGCGCCGCGGTCATAGACCTGTACACGGATATCTGCGGCCAGTGCACTGGCGGATAACACCAGTGAACCCGTCATCAATATAACAGCTGTCATTATTTTCATGGTTTGTCCCTTCCCTTATTGTCAGTCAAGGTGGCCGCTGCAGGACATCAAGCCGTGTCAGCCACTTCATTTCCCAGCAGGCAGTCCCGCAACGCCGACGCATCGATGGGGAACATCAAGGCATGATGCACCGGCAAGCGCGCACGTAAATTCTCAAACTGGGGCGTAAACTCCTTTTCATAAAACACGATGACCCGGGTATCGGGCAGTCGCTGCACGACAGCCAGCAAGGACTCCAGGCTGCTGGTGCGATCACGGAAGTCCGACTGAAAATTGAATTCTGCAACAATCACATCCGGCTGTTGCTTCTTCAGCAGACCCAGCGCCTTGCGCATCCGCGTCGCAATTTCGACGTTATAACCGAGTTCCTCGTAGAGCGGTGTGAAATTGGGATAGCCGCCCAACTCGATGATCGACAGCAGCTGCCTTTTCCCGGTTTCCTGTGTCATCTGCCAATCATAACCATCTACACCGGATAAATAACGGGTATGCGCGTCAGCAGAACGTTATTTTGCGGGGTATATACCGGGATAATTCACCCTGAGCCAAAAATATGTCATCCAGGGTAATTTATATCCTACTGATTATTATATGTTTATAGAATATCTGCCGCCTATTTTAGTATTTTATTTAATTAGCTATTGCTTAATTTAGAATATTCTAATATTATCTCCTCAGTCTTTGAAAACAACGCTTTCAGGACCAGGATTTTTACGAAACTTTTTTATTATTAAACTTTGGAGAACATTATGAAGAAGATCTCAACTGTACTTTTCGCTGCTACGATCGCTGTAGCTTCTACCGCCGCTTCAGCCTGGGGCTGGGGTCCTTTCGGTAACAACGGTTACAACGACTACAACAACAGTGGTTGGGGTGACGGTTACGGCGACGGCGATTTCGACGGCGATTTCGGTTTCAACATGAGCGCAAGCGGTCGTGGTCACGGTCGTGGTCATGGTAACGGCTACAACAGCTACCGTGGTTACAACGGTTACGGCTATGCTCCTTACGGTCAGGGTTATGCTCCGTACGGTTATGCCCCGGTTGCTGCTCCGATTGCCCCGGTTGCTCCGGTTGCTGCCCCGGTCGCCCAGTAAGCCCTCTCTTACTTGACCAGAAAAGCCAAACGGGGGTGACTCGCAAGAGTCACCCCCGTTTTTTTATGAGCGGGTACCGCTGGAAAGCGAAGTTACTCGGACGAATAGCTGTCGTCCAGGTTGGTGTGGCACAACACGCCGCGCATGGTACCGATCAACTCGAGCAGTTCCTCGTTGCGCACACGGTAGTAAATGCGGTTCGCATCACGGCGGGATCTGACAATATTCTTGTTGCGCAGCTGGTCGAGGTGCTGCGACACGTTACTCTGGGATGTCCCGATTTTCTCGACGATCTCCCCGACGGACATCTCCTTGTTACCCAGCGTACAGAGAATCTTCCATCGCAACGGGTGACCCATGGCCTTCAGCGCCTCGGCAGTCAGGGTGATATCTTCTTCAGGTTCCTGGGCTGGCTTTGAATCTTCCATCGATGACTCCAAATTAACCTCACGGGAAGTGTACTCTGTGTTCCCCGAGTTGCAACCTGTGAACCGGTTTTTTCACAACGCCCGCTATTCCTCTCTCTTTTCGACTCGTGCATAGCCGGTCATATCCTTCGCGATACAGATAATATCGGTAATTTCACCCGCCTCGTTCTTGAGTGCTGTTCTGGAGAACAGCACTGGCACACGGCGTTGATCACTGGCAATGAAACATGCCTCGATACTGCTGATCGTACCGGTTCGAATCAGTGCTTCCAGCCAGGTGCCCATGAACGCATTCGCCTGGAATTTTTCCTCTTCCTCAAAGACATCGCCAATCGCCATGCCCAGCAAATCACGCTCCTCGTAGTTCAGCATCTCGCAGGCAGCCGGGTTTGCAGCCGTGATCCTGCCACCCGGCTCCAGTAACAGCAGCGCCTCGCCCATGTTGATGATGACATTTTCCAGGTACTGCTTGGCGATACGCAGCTCGGCGGTCCGTTCGTCAATAAGCGATTCCAGGCGACGGTTCATGTCGCGTTCTTTTTCTATCAGTCGCAGATAGGTGCTGATCTTGTTGATCAACTGGTTGTCATCAATCGGCTTGAGCAGGTAGTCGGCAGCCCCGACCTCATAGCCCTTCTGCTGAAACTCGTCGGTCTTGTATGCCGCGGTCAGAAAGATAACGGGAATATCGCGCGTCTTGTGTCGCACCTTCAGCATGGATGCCGTCTGGAAACCATCCATCTCCGGCATTTGCACATCCAGCACGATCAGGTCGATGCGCGGATCATGCAGCGCGATATCGAGCGCGGCCTGCCCCGAGTCCGCCTCGAGCACCTCGACATCCATGTGCTTTTCAATCAGCGTCCGCAGGGTAAACAGGTTGTTCTGGTTGTCATCGACAATCAGCATCCGGAAATCAGCATAACGTTTCATAGTATCCCTGCAATCTGTTCAGCCTTGCGGCCGGTTATCGGTCAGACAGCTGTCCAGTACCTGCTTCAGCGCCAGCGGTTCGACCGGTTTAACAACAATATCATCTGCGCCGGCCGACAGGCAGTTCTGCCGGTCAGCATCACCGGCCTTCGCGGTCAGTGCAACAACCGGCATATCCGCGAACTGCGCTTGCATTCGTATCCGGCGAATCGCCTCATAACCATCCATGCCCGGCATCATGATATCCATCAGCACCACATCAAAGCGACCCGCACTTGCGAGGGTTTCCAGTGCCTCGTCAGCATCACCGGCTGCCATAACATCGAGATGCCACTGTTCCAGCAGTGGCGTCAACGCCAGCAGGTTGCGCATATCATCATCGACCAGCAGCACACGCGCACCCTGGTAGTCCGCCGCGGGGATCAACTCACCTGCCGGTTTGTCCTGTGAAGCAGATGCCGAATCCCTTTGCACCTCGGCTGGTGTTGCCGGCATCTGCAGCGGCAACAGCAGTGAAAAGGAGGTGCCCTTGTCCGGTTCGCTTTCAACCTGGATATCACCGCCCATTAACCGGGCAAGCTCGCGACTGATTGTCAGACCAAGGCCGGTACCGCCAAAACGGCGACTGGTCGAACCGTCTGCCTGTTTAAAGGCCTCGAAGACCAGGTCATGTTTTTCTGCGGGAATTCCAATGCCGGTATCGGTAACACGCAGACAAACACCGTTTTCCGTTCCCGCCTGCAGGCTGATCGTGGCACCACCCTGGCGGGTGAACTTGACGGAATTGGACAGGAAGTTGATCAGTATCTGGCGGACTTTTTCACCATCCGAGACGATGCTGTCCGGGGCATCTTCTTCAACCCGGGAAACCAGCTCAAGCTGTTTCTCGTCAAACTGCGGCTTCATCAGGTCATACGTTTCCTGCATAAGACCCGGCAGGTTTACCTCTTCCGCAACCAGCGTCATCTGGCGCGCCTCGACGCGTGACAGGTCGAGGATATTATCGATCAGGGCTTTCAGATCTGTCCCCGCAGCGTGAATGATTGACGCCTGCCGGGACTCTTCCTCGTTTAACCGGCCGGTGCCGTGATCCGCCAGCATCTTGGATAGCAGCAGAATGGAATTGAGGGGTGTGCGCAACTCGTGACTGACATTGGCGAGGAACTCGGACTTGTAACGGTTGGACGCTTCAAGCTCCTCGGCATAATCATGCAGGGCACGGATGTGCTCTGCGTGCGTGGTTGCCAGCCGGGTCAGGTGGGTACCCAGCTCGCGCAGCTCCTCGGGGCGCTGCCAGGTAAAATTGACGGCCTCATCATCCTCGAGCACCCGGGATATGCCGTCAGTCAACTCGTGACCGAGCCGTTCGCTCCTGACGGCTATCAGGCGTGCAACAAAAAATACAACCAGCAACAAACCGGCCGCCACAAGGGCGACACGTACCTGCACGGTGAGCATCAACTGTGACAGCGGTGACGGGTCGACGCTGCGTCCGACCCACAACGGACCTGCATTCTCGGTATCAAACAGCGGCACCCACAATATCTGCTGCCCATTGAACTGCCACAGATCCAGTTCGCCCTTCTCGAAGATTGCTTCAAGCCCCTGGAAGTCATCAAAGGCCTTGCGATTATGTGTGCTCTCGCTGAAGTCACCGAGGTAACGACCGTCACCCTGTACCCAGTAATTACCGCGATAGGCATTGGCGAGACCGCCCATGTCGAGATAGACGACCACCTCACCACGTTCCTCGGTTACCTCGCCGGTTTCAAGCGAGACGATGGGGATAACAACCGGACTAACCAGGCTTAGCTGCATAAAACGTTGCGGTGATGATTCGCTTGCCGATTCGTCTATAACGATGGGGCCGGTCAGGACGTTGCCGGGAGACACCTCGCTGCCTGCCTGCAGCAGTTCAGAATTAACTTTCGGCGCCGCGCCCTTTTCCACCTCGAGGCGGCCGCTGTCCAGGTCGCGCTCCAGCCAGAATTCCGAGCGTCCGTCATCATCCATATAAATAATGCGCGAGATATCGAGCTGGTCGGCCAGCACCTGGTTGGCCCAGTCGACATACGCGCTACGCGCCGCATCCAGTCCCGGCGCATCTTCCGCGGATACACCAGAGAGCAGCATGCCCGGATCCGGGATCTTTGCCAGCAGGCGCACCATCTCGTGGCGCCGTGCAATGTGCTGATCAAGGTCACTGAAACGTGCGCGCAGGTTCTGCACATGAGCCTTGTGATATAGTGTCTCGATACGATCGAATATCATCGGAATATTGATGACGAACGCCACCAGTAACGGGATAAGGCCGAACAGGAACAGCAGCAGGGAAATCTGGGTACGCAGCTTCATCTGCAGTCAATTCAATCAGGAATCGCCCCACATTACCACGGCTGGCAGTAACTATTTTCAAGTGACCGATCAACCAGAGACATCATGAACAGCTCGGCCTTCAAACTGAAAAACATCGGTCCGGGCCTGGTAATCGCGGCAACCGGGCTGGGCGCCGGCGACCTGATCGCCGCCTCTGTTGCCGGCGCCAAATTCGGCACCGCGATACTGTGGGCCGCCATCCTTGGCGCACTCATGAAATTCGCCATGAACGAGGGGCTGACACGCTGGCAGCTCGCTACCGGCTCCACCCTGCTGGAAGGCTGGGTACAACGGCTGCCGAAGATCATCTCCCTGTATTTTTTCGTCTACCTGCTGCTATGGAGCTTCATCGTTGCCGGCGCATTGATTGCCGGTACCGGACTCGCGGCGCATGCATTGTTCCCGCAGCTGTCTGTCGCGGTGTGGGGCATTATCCATTCACTGCTGGCAGTGGTACTGATCATTGTCGGGCGCTATGCACTGCTCGAACAGCTGATGAAATTCTTCATGGGCCTGATGCTGCTGGTGGTTATTATTTGCGCCGTTATGGTCGCTCCCGATGTTCCCGGCGTCCTGTCCGGCCTGCTGATTCCTTCATTACCTGAAGGATCGATCCTGTTCATCATCAGTGTCATTGGTGGTGTCGGCGGCAGCGTCACGCTGCTCTGCTACGGTTACTGGATTCGCGAACGCGACTGGAACAAGCGCGAGGACCTGACCCGCTCCCGCTTCGACCTGGTTATCGCCTACACCCTGACCGGGCTGTTTGGCATCGGCATCATGATCATTGCAGCCGGCGTCAATGCAGAAGTCATGACCGGCCCGCAAATGGCGCTGGGTGTCGCCGATCACCTCGGTTCTGTGATCGGACCCTTTGGGAAATGGTGTTTCCTGATCGGATTCTGGAGCGCGGTGTTCAGTTCCATGCTGGGTGTCTGGCAAGGCATCCCCTACCTGTTCGCTGACTTTATTCAGCAGTACACCTTCCAGCCGGACAAGCCGGCACCCGTCGATCTGCGCTCGAACGCCTACCGGGGCTACCTGCTGTATCTTGCCATTCCGCCGATGCTGTTGCTGTTGATTAACGAGCCGGTCTGGCTGGTCGTTATCTACGCGATTGCCGGTGCCTTCTTCATGCCCCTGCTGGCACTGCTGTTACTGATCATGAATAACCGTCGCGACTGGCTCGGCGACCTGAAAAACGGCTGGGCCGCCAACCTGGTACTGCTCGCATCGCTGCTGGTATTCGGGCTGCTGCTGTACACCGAGATCGGTCGGCTTAGCGGTTAGAAAATGGAGCAGACCAAACCACTGGCGAACAAAACGCGCTGGGGTATACTGACTACCGACCTCAAACCGCAACTGGAAACATCAGGAGATTTTTATGAACTTCAACACACGCGCCGGTCTGTTTGCCCTGACTCTGCTTGCAGCCAGCGGACTGACTGGCTGTGGTGGCGGTGGCGCCACCATGGAAGCACGCTCGACCACCACGGGCCAGGAACTGATGGACCTCGATCAGGCCTACAAGTCCGGCATCATTACCGAGAAGGAATACGAGAGCAAGAAGAAGGAAATCATGAAGGGTAAATAGGCGCTGGCTGTCTTCATAAAAAGACCCGCCAT
>CAJQNP010000235.1 GCA_905479705.1 uncultured Gammaproteobacteria bacterium | reverse complement strand
CAGCGAATCGGATATCGATGACACCCCGGTCGTCCGTTTCGTAAACAAGGTACTGCTCGATGCGATCAATTCCGGCGCATCGGATATTCACCTCGAACCCTACGAGAAAGAATTCCGTGTGCGCTTTCGTTCTGATGGCGTATTGCATGAAATCACCTCACCGCCTCGCTCGCTGGCCCTGCGCATCATCGCGCGACTCAAGGTCATGAGCCGCATGAACATTGCCGAGCGCCGCGTCCCCCAGGACGGACGCATCAAGATGAACCTGTCGCGTAATCGCTCCATCGATTTTCGTGTCAATACACTGCCAACACTCTACGGCGAAAAAGTCGTACTGCGTATCCTCGATGCCAGCGCCGCACAGATCGGCGTTGAGTCACTCGGTTTTGAGGAAGAACAAAAGGAAATCTTCACCAAGGCCATCAATAAACCCTACGGCATGGTCCTGGTTACCGGCCCGACCGGTAGTGGTAAAACCGTATCCCTGTATACCGGTCTCAACATGCTCAACACCACGGACCGGAACATATCCACCTGTGAAGACCCCGTGGAAATCAATGTCATGGGTATCAACCAGGTCAACGTAAACCCGATCGCCGGGCTGGATTTTTCTGTCGCATTGCGCGCCTTCCTGCGACAGGATCCGGATATCATCATGGTGGGTGAGATTCGCGACCTCGAGACGGCAGAGATTGCCGTGAAGGCTGCACAGACGGGTCACCTTGTGCTGTCGACCCTGCACACCAACGACGCCCCGCAGACACTCACCCGGCTCGCGAATATGGGGGTACCTCCCTACAATATCGCCTCGGCCGTACACCTTATCATGGCGCAGCGGCTTGCTCGCCGCCTGTGCAACAATTGCAAGAAAGAGCTCGACATTCCGAAGGAGGCCTTGATCAAGTCCGGCTTCAAGGAAGACCAGTTGAACGGTCTGAAGGTTTACGGCGCCGTTGGCTGTGATCAATGCACGAAAGGTTACAAGGGCCGCGTGGGCATCTACCAGGTCATGCCGGTTTCCGAGGAAATGGGGCGCATTATTATGGAGGGAGGTAACTCCATGCAGCTTGAAGAGCAGGCAAAAATTGAGGGCGTCGCAGACCTCAGGGAATCCGGCCTGAAGAAGGTTGTAGCGGGTATTACCAGTCTTGAAGAAGTTGATCGCGTAACAAAGGAATAGCAAATGGCTGAAAAGGCACTCAAGCAACCGGACATGTTTCTCTGGACCGGCACCGACAAGCGCGGCGTCAAGGTCAAGGGCCAGACCCGGGGCAACAACCCGTCACTCGTCAAGGCCGACCTGCGCAAGCAGGGCATCAAGCCACTGACTGTAAAAAAACAGAGTGCGCTTTTTAAAAAGACCGCCAAGAAGAAAATCGTCCCGAAAGATCTCGCGGTTTTCTTTCGCCAGCTGGCAACCATGATGTCCGCCGGCGTGCCGCTGGTTCAGGCCTTCGATATTATCGGTCGTGGACATGAAAATGCCGGCATGCGCGAACTGCTGATGAAGATCAAGGCCGAGGTTGAATCCGGCACCAGCCTGTCAGATTCACTCGCAAAGCATCCGCTCCACTTTGACGACCTTGTCATCAACCTGGTCAACGCCGGCGAACAGGCCGGTGTACTCGAGACCCTGCTGGACAAGATCGCGACCTACAAGGAAAAGACCGAGTACCTGAAGTCAAAGATCAAGAAGGCACTGTTCTACCCGACCGCTGTCATCATTGTTGCCATTATCGTTACCGCCATCCTGCTGATATTCGTTGTACCCCAGTTCGAGGAGCTGTTCAGCAACTTTGGCGCCGACCTGCCGGCATTTACCCGCGTCGTCGTTAACCTTTCCGAATTCATGCAAGCCTACTGGTGGATAGTATTCGGCATTGTCGCAGGTGCCGGCGTCGGCTTTGCGCAAGGCAAGAAACGCTCCAGGAAATTTGGCCGGGTACTCGACCGGGTGGTTCTGAAGATGCCGATTATCGGTCCCATCATGCACAAGGCAGCCGTTGCACGCTACGCACGGACCCTTGCCACCATGTTCGCCGCAGGTGTGCCCCTGGTGGAGGCGCTGGAGTCCGTCGCCGGTGCAACCGGCAACGTGGTGTATTCTGACGCGGTTTTAATGATACGCGACAGCGTGGCGACCGGTCAGCAACTGACCTTTGCCATGAACCAGACCGGCCTGTTCCCCAACATGGTCGAACAGATGGTCGCCATTGGCGAGGAATCGGGTTCACTCGATTCGATGCTGAGCAAGGTCGCAGATTTCTACGAGCAGGAAGTGGATGACGCCGTCGACGCGCTCAGCAGCCTGCTGGAGCCGTTGATCATGTCCATCCTCGGCATCCTCATTGGTGGCCTGGTTGTCGCCATGTACCTGCCAATCTTCAAGATGGGTGCTGCCATCTAACCACGCTTCGCAGGCCCGGGCGCCAGCCCGGGCTGGCATCATATAAACATGGAAATTCTGCAGCTGCTTGAAGCATCACCGGTGTTCTTTATCATTGCCACGGGGGCACTGGGCCTGGTGGTCGGCAGTTTTCTGAACGTCGTCATCCATCGCCTGCCGGTCATGATGAACACGGCATGGACACAGGAATGCCGGGAACACCTCGGTGACGCGCCGGCAGAACCGGTCGAACAACCCCGCTTTAACCTGCTCACTCCCGCGTCACGCTGCCCGCATTGCGGCCATCGCATCGGGGCAATCGAGAATATCCCGGTCATCAGCTACCTGTTTCTGAAGGGACGCTGTTCGGAATGCGCCGCGCCCATTTCACCACGCTACCCGATCGTGGAGGCGGTCACTGCTATCCTGTCTGTGATCACCGCCCTGCATTTCGGCTACAGCCTGCAAACCGTCATGGCCCTGCTGTTTACCTGGGCGCTGGTACCCCTGTTCCTGATTGATTTCGATCACCAGATTCTGCCGGACTCGATTACCCTGCCACTGCTCTGGGGTGGCCTGTTTCTCAGTCTGTTTGATGTCTTTGTGGACAGTCATTCCAGCATTATCGGTGCCGTGGCCGGCTACCTGTCCCTGTGGTCGATATACCATCTGTTCAAACTGATTACCGGCAAGGAAGGCATGGGTTACGGTGATTTCAAACTGCTGGCCGCCATTGGTGCCTGGGTGGGCTGGCAGGCCCTGCCCGTGGTCATCCTGTTCTCTTCTGTCGTTGGCGCCGTGATCGGCATATTGCTGGTCGTCATCAGGGGTCGCGACCACAGCCAGCCCATGCCCTTTGGACCCTTCCTGGCCGCTGCAGGCTGGATGGCCCTGCTCTGGGGCAACGACATTATTCGACTATATCTGCAATAATGGCGGCGTGACAGAACGCGACACCGCCACCACCCCACCCTCACCAGAAATACGCACCTTTGTCATCGGCCTGACCGGTGGCGTAGGCAGCGGCAAGTCAACCGTTGCCGATGCATTCAGCGCCTTGGGTGTACCCATTATCGACGCCGATCAACTCGCACGTGAACTGGTTGCGCCGGGACAAGCGGCGCTTGACGAGATAGTCGCCGAATTCGGCAAAAACAGCATCATGGCAAATGGCGAACTCGACCGCGACGTCATGCGACAGCGGATCTACGCCGACCCGGCACAGAAGAGCCGGCTGGAATCCATACTGCACCCCAGAATTCGCAAACGCATCAGGACGTTACTGGCCGGGATAAACGCACCCTACACTATCGTCGTGATTCCGTTGCTGCTGGAGACCAACCAGGTCGACCTTGTCGATCGAATTCTCGTTGTTGATACCCCGGAAAAAGAACAGCTGAAACGGGTTGCCGCAAGGGACAGCCTGTCGGACAATGCAGTTATGGCAATCATCGATGCACAGGCTGACAGGAAGACACGACTTGATGCAGCAGATGATATTATCGTCAACGATCAGGATATCAGCGCATTGACTGAACACGTCCAGGACTTACACAAACACTATATGGATATCTCACATGAGCAATAGTTCGGGGACCTCGGTTTCGCAGGGGCAGCCCGCAACTGATCGTCATGCACCGGACGACGCGACCACAGGGAAACCGGTCCGCCCGGTACCGGCCAGGGTCCTTTACGAGCAACCCCTGAACGAGAGAATCAGGACCTTTTTACGACTGGAGTACCTGTTCAAGCAGGCCGCTTACCACCTCTCCAGGGACTCCGAGTGGGACAGCCGCGCTACCCTGACCTGCATCCTCGAGATCCTCGACATTTTCGGTAACACCAACCTCAAATCCGAGACCCTCAAGGAGCTGGAGCGGCATTCAGCAAACCTGAGGCGCCATGAGCAAAACCCCGACATCGATCATGCCCATCTTGGCAGCCTGCTTGAAATCATCAATGCCCGCATGGATGGCATGCACCAGGTCAACGGACAGATCGCCAATGACCTGAAGGCCAGCGAGTTCCTGGTGAGCGTGCGCAAGCGCAGCGCCATCCCTGGCGGAACCTGTGATTTTGATATCCCTGCCTTCCACTACTGGCTGAAACAGCCGGCCAGGATTCGCACCCATGACCTTGCTCACTGGCTTGGCAACTTCGACGCCATTGGCCAGGCAATCCAGCTGATCCTGAAACTGACCCGGGAAAGTGCCGCAATGAAGATGACGCTCGCCAGTGGCGGTGTTTACCAGCGCACACTGGACCCCAACCGGCCCTGTCAGCTGGTAAGAATTGCACTCTCCCCGGACGCGACCTACTTCGC
>CAJQNP010000234.1 GCA_905479705.1 uncultured Gammaproteobacteria bacterium | reverse complement strand
GCAAGGGTAGCTGACAATGTCATTGCAATGGTATGTGGTACACGCCTATTCGGGTTTTGAGAACCAGGTCAAGCGTGCGCTGGAAGAACGTATAACCCGGGCGGAAATGGGGGATGCGTTTGGCGAGATTCTGGTACCGACGGAAGAAGTCGTCGAGATGCGCGAGGGTTCCAAGCGCCGCAGTGAACGCAAATTCTTTCCGGGTTACGTGCTGGTGCAGATGGACATGAACGAGGACACCTGGCACCTGGTGAAAGACGCGCCGAAGGTACTGGGTTTTATCGGCGGTACCAGTGACAAGCCGGCGCCGATTACGGATCGCGAGGCCGACGCCATTCTGCAACGCGTGCAGGAAGGTGTCGACAAGCCGCGGCCGAAGGTGCTGTTCGAAGTGGGCGAGGTGGTGCGTGTTACCGATGGCCCGTTCAACGACTTCAATGGTGTCGTTGAGGAAGTGAATTACGAAAAGAGCCGACTGCGTGTGTCCGTACTGATTTTCGGTCGCTCGACACCGGTGGAGCTGGCCTTTGGCCAGGTAGAGAAAGCGTAGGTCGGATTAGCTGCGAAGCAGCGTAATCCGACAGTATGCAATCAACTTGAGATGTAGCCGCGACATTCGCGCCTGCAAAACGAATTTTTAACAGGGGAGCCGAAAGGCGCTTGTACCCACAGGAGTAAACCAAGATGGCCAAGAAAATCGAGGCATATATCAAGCTGCAGGTGCCTGCAGGTGACGCCAATCCAAGTCCGCCTGTCGGCCCGGCGCTGGGTCAGCACGGTGTCAATATCATGGAATTCTGCAAGGCGTTTAATTCGCAGACGCAGAAAACCGAAAAGGGTTTGCCGATACCGGTTGTGATCACGGTCTATAACGACCGCAGTTTCACCTTCATCACCAAGACGCCACCGGCGTCCATTCTGCTGAAGAAGGCGGCCGGTATTGCCAAGGGTTCCGGTACTCCGAACACTGACAAGGTCGGCAAGGTCAACCGTGCCCAGCTGGAAGAAATTGCCACTACCAAGATGGCTGACCTGAACGCTGCTGATATGGATGCAGCTGTTGCCATTATTGCCGGTACTGCACGCAGTATGGGCCTGGATGTGGAGGGTTGATGACATGGCGAAACTAAGCAAGCGGGCAAAGGCAATCCAGGAAAAGGTCACTCCCGGCAAGCTCTACAGCATTGAAGAAGCGCTTCAGCTGCTGAAGGATCTCGCCACCGTGAAATTTGCAGAATCTGTTGATATCAGCCTCAACCTCGGTGTTGATGCGCGCAAGTCCGACCAGGTCGTGCGTGGCGCGACCGTACTGCCGAACGGCACCGGCAAGACGGTGCGCGTTGCAGTCTTCACGCAGGGTGCCAATGCTGATGCCGCCAGGGAAGCCGGTGCCGATATCGTCGGCATGGATGACCTGGCTGAAGAGGTCAAGAAGGGCAACATGGATTTTGACGTGGTGATCGCCTCTCCGGATGCGATGCGCGTCGTCGGTACGCTGGGCCAGATCCTTGGGCCGCGCGGCCTGATGCCCAACCCCAAGGTGGGTACGGTTGCACAGGACGTTGCCACTGCCGTGAAGAACGCCAAGGCCGGTCAGGTGCGTTATCGCACGGACAAGGCAGGCATCATTCACTGCGCGATCGGGCGCGTGGACTTTGAAGTCAGCGCATTGAAGGAAAACCTGGCTGTCTTGCTCGCTGATTTGATCAAGGCCAAGCCGACATCCGCAAAGGGTGTGTATATGAAGAAGCTGTCGGTGTCGACCACCATGGGGCCAGGCCTCCAGGTGGACCATACGCCACTGACCGACTGATTTCCGGGCAGGCCGAAGGCCTGTTCAAATGAATTTGACGCTGCGCCGTACAGGAAGTACGCGTGTTGCGACTGGCAGGGAGCCAGCAGCAACCCGGTTTAACAACCGGTGGCCGTCAAAGACCGCGGGTGGCGGGTGAGGTAATCGATCACCGGCTTTAATTACCCGGTAGTTCACGGGTTGCCCGCGTAGAGGGTGGCGTCGAGACAGTAATTCGATGTACAGGGTGTACAAGTGTCGCGAGAGGCTGGATGCCGGCAGCGACCTGTCTTCAAGTCACAAAACTGTCATACCGGTTTGTTACCGGTATGTGTCAATGAACTGGATGAATCCGGCGGCGATACGCTGACGGTGAATTCCTGAAGAGGTAAACACAATGGCATTAACTCTTGAAGAGAAAAAGGCTGTTGTTGCTGAAGTTTCAGAAGTTGCCAAAGGGGCCTTCTCTGCTGTTGCCGCTGAATACACCGGCCTGACAGTCGAGGATCTGACGAACCTGCGTGTCAAGGCACGCGAAGATAATGTCTATCTTCGTGTCGTGAAGAACACGCTGGCGAAGCGTGCCCTGGAGGATACTGACTTTGCCTGCATGAACGACCGGCTGACCGGCCCGCTGATCCTGGCGTTTTCCCAGGAAGATCCGGGTGCTGCCGCGCGTGTGACCAAGGACTTTGCCAAGAGCAATGACAAGTTCCAGGTCACCATGCTGTCCGTGGGTGGTGAACTGCTCGAGCCGACCGAGATCGACAAGTTGGCCAAGCTCCCGACCCGCGACCAGGCAATCAGTCTGCTCATGGCCGTCATGCTGGCACCGACCGAAAAGCTTGTTCGTACCCTCAACGAGGTACCGGGCAAGCTGGTTCGAACCGTTGCCGCAGTGCGCGACCAGAAACAGCAAGCAGCTTAACCCTATTCATTATTTTACTGATCAAAATTTAAACAGGAGTATTCATTATGGCCGTTTCACAAGAAGAAATTCTGGAAACAATTTCAAGCATGTCAGTGATGGAGGTTGTTGACCTGATCTCTGCCATGGAAGAAAAGTTTGGTGTATCTGCGGCAGCAGCCGTTGCCGCCGCACCGGCAGCCGCTGGTGGTGAAGCCGAAGCCGCTGAAGAGAAGGACGAGTTCGATGTTGTTATGACCAGCTTCGGCGAAAACAAGGTTTCCGTCATCAAGGCTGTTCGTGGCATCACCGGCCTGGGTCTCAAGGAAGCCAAGGAAATGGTTGAAGGCACACCTTCCACCATCAAGGAAGCCGCTTCCAAGGACGAGTCTGCAGAGATCAAGAAGACACTCGAAGAAGCCGGCGCAACTGTCGAGCTCAAGTAGGCGGTCAAGTAATCCTTTAGTGATTACTGAAACCGTGGAAATACAGGCCTGGCCGGTCGCAGTTACTGCGTCCGGCCTGTCCTGCTTGTTGTAAATGAAAGGGCGCGCCGCGTAAGTACGGTGTGCCAGTCTGTGACAGTGGCGAACTGACCACCACGGACAACCGACTTTCTTCATACTTACTGGAGAGGAAAACCGATGGCCTATAGCTTCACTGAGAAGAAACGAATTCGCAAGGACTTTGGCGAACGCCACAGTATTCTGGATGTGCCGTACTTGCTGGCGACCCAGATTAATTCCTATCGCGACTTCCTGCAGGCGGACAAGGACGCCGAGACGCGCAGCGACAAGGGTCTGCATGCAGCGTTCAAGTCGGTTTTCCCGATCGTAAGTTATTCCGGAACGGCGGCACTGGATTACGTGACCTATCGCCTCGGCGAGCCGGCCTTTGACGTCAAGGAATGCCAGTTGCGCGGCCTGACCTATGCAGCCCCGCTGCGTGCCCTGGTGCGCCTGATTATCTATGACAAGGACTCGCCTGCGAATGCCCGCAAGATCAAGGACATCAAGGAGCAGGAAGTCTACATGGGCGAACTGCCGCTGATGACCGACAACGGTACCTTTGTGATTAACGGTACCGAGCGCGTAATCGTCTCCCAGCTGCACCGTTCACCGGGTGTGTTTTTCGACCACGACAAGGGCAAGACCCACTCGTCCGGCAAGCTGCTGTTCTCCGCGCGGGTCATCCCGTACCGCGGTTCCTGGCTGGACATGGAGTTCGATCCGAAAGATTCCCTGTTTGTGCGTATCGACCGGCGTCGCAAGTTGCCGGCCACGATTCTGTTGCGTGCCCTAGGTTACGAGAACGAGGAAATTCTCGATATCTTTTTCGATACCAATGATTTTCATATCACCAAGACCGAGATCAAGCTGACGCTGGTCGCGGAGCGTCTGCGCGGCGAGATGGCGACCTTTGACATCAAGGCAAAGAACAAGGTTATTGTCGAGGAAGGCCGCCGTATTACTGCACGGCACATTCGCGAGCTGGAGAAATCCGGCGTCAAGACGCTGGTCGTGCCGGAGGAATACCTGTTCGGCAAGGTGCTGGCCAACAATATCGTCGACAAGGAAACCGGCGAGTTGATTGCCGCTGCCAACGACGAGATTACCGAGGAGCTGCTCGAGAAGCTGCGCGAGGCCGATATCAAGGATATCCGCACGCTCTACGTCAACGACCTCGATCGCGGCCCGTACATCTCCAGCACACTGCGTATCGATCCGACCACCACGGAGCTGGAAGCCATGGTCGAGATCTACCGCATGATGCGTCCGGGCGAGCCGCCGACCAAGGATGCTGCACAGAACCTGTTCAAGAACCTGTTCTTTACCAGCGATCGCTACGACCTGTCTGCAGTCGGCCGCATGAAGTTCAACCGCCGCGTTGGCCGTGACGAACTGACTGGCGAGGGCACGCTGTCGAAGGAAGACATCCTCGATGTCATGAAGATCCTCATCGAGATCCGCAACGGTAACGGCTTCGTGGATGATATCGATCACCTCGGTAACCGCCGTATTCGTTGCGTCGGCGAGATGGCCGAGAACGTCTTCCGCATTGGCCTGGTGCGTGTCGAGCGCGCCGTCAAGGAACGCCTCAGCCTGGCGGAATCGGAAAGCCTGATGCCGCAGGAGCTGATCAATGCCAAGCCGGTGGCTGCCGCAACCAAGGAATTCTTCGGCTCCAGCCAGCTGTCCCAGTTCATGGACCAGAACAACCCGCTGTCGGAAGTGACCCACAAGCGACGCGTCTCGGCGCTGGGCCCGGGTGGCCTGACCCGCGAACGTGCCGGCTTCGAGGTGCGCGACGTGCACCCGACACACTATGGTCGTGTCTGCCCGATCGAGACACCGGAAGGCCCGAACATCGGCCTGATCAATTCACTGGCCGTCTACTCCCGTACCAACGAGTACGGTTTCCTCGAGACACCGTATCGCAAGGTCGTCAATAGCAAGGTGACCGATGACATCGAGTACCTGTCGGCGATTGAAGAGGGTCGCTTCACCATTGCCCAGGCGAACGCCAATGTCGATGCGAAGGGCAAGCTGTCGGACGACCTGGTGACCTGTCGTTTCAACAACGAGTTCATGACCTCGTCACCGGACAAGGTTGATTACATCGATGTGTCGCCGAAGCAGATCGTTTCGGTGGCTGCTGCACTCATCCCGTTCCTCGAGCACGACGATGCCAACCGCGCCCTGATGGGCTCGAACATGCAGCGCCAGGCCGTGCCGACGCTGATTACCGAGAAGCCGCTGGTCGGCACCGGTATCGAGCGTACCGTGGCGGTTGACTCCGGTGTCACCGTGGTCGCCAGGCGCGGCGGTGTGCTCGACTCGGTGGATGCCGGCCGTATCGTGGTACGTGTCAACGACGACGAGACGGTGCCGGGCGAGCCGGGTGTGGATATCTACAACCTCACCAAGTACACCCGTTCCAACCAGAACACCTGCATCAACCAGCGACCGCTGGTGAAACCGGGTGACGTAATTGCCCGCGGTGATGTGCTTGCCGACGGTCCCAGTACCGACATGGGTGAGCTGGCGCTTGGCCAGAACCTGCTGGTCGCCTTCATGCCGTGGAACGGCTACAACTTCGAGGACTCGATTCTGATTTCCGAACGTGTCGTCGAGGAAGACCGCTTTACCACCATCCATATCGAGGAACTGACCTGCGTGGCACGTGACACCAAGCTCGGTTCCGAGGAAGTCACCGGCGATATCCCGAATGTCGGTGAGGGCGCTCTCTCCAAGCTGGACGAGTCCGGTATCGTGTATATCGGTGCCGAGGTGAAGCCGGGCGACATCCTCGTCGGCAAGGTGACGCCGAAGGGCGAGACCCAGCTGACGCCGGAAGAAAAACTGCTGCGCGCGATCTTCGGCGAAAAGGCCGCGGATGTGAAAGACACCTCGCTGCGTGTACCCAGCGGCATGGACGGCACGGTCATCGACGTGCAGGTGTTCACCCGTGACGGCGTTGAAAAAGATGCCCGCGCCCTGCAGATCCAGGATGACCAGCTGACCCAGATCCGCAAGGACCTGAACGACCAGCTGCGCATCATGGAAGACGATATCTACAGTCGTGTCGAATCCATGTTGCAGGGCAAGGTAGCCGAGGGTGGTCCGAAGCAGATCGCTGCCGGCGCCAAGATCACCAAGGATTACCTCGCCGACATCGGTCGCGACAAGTGGTTTGAAATCCACCTGCGCAACGAAGACGCGAATGCCGACCTTGAGAAGATCTCCGATCAGCTCAAGGAAATGCGCAAGGGTTTCGAGGAACGTCTCGAGGACAAGCGCGTCAAGCTGACCACCGGCGATGACCTCGCACCGGGCGTGCTGAAGATGGTGAAGGTCTACCTCGCCGTGAAACGCCGCGTACAACCGGGTGACAAGATGGCCGGTCGCCACGGTAACAAGGGTGTGATCTCCATGATCCAGCCGGTCGAGGACATGCCGTTCACCAAGGACGGCACCTCGGTGGATATCGTGCTCAACCCGCTCGGCGTGCCGTCACGCATGAATGTCGGCCAGGTGCTGGAGACGCACCTCGGCTGGGCCGCCAAGGGTCTCGGTATCAAGATCGGCAAGATGCTGGAAGCCGGGCGGAAGATCAACGAGCTACGCCAGTTCCTCGACAAGATCTACAACAGCAGTGGCCGCAAGGAAGACCTCAAGTCACTGACCGATGAAGAGATCGTCGAGCTGGCACAGAACCTCGTCAAGGGCGTGCCAATGGCAACACCGGTGTTTGACGGTGCGCCGGAAGAGGCCATCAAGTCGATGCTGGAGCTGGCGGACCTGCCGCCGTCCGGTCAGACGACCCTGTACGACGGTCGCACCGGCGACGCCTTCGATCGCGAAGTGACCGTGGGCTACATGTACATCATCAAGCTCAACCACCTGGTGGATGACAAGATGCATGCCCGTTCAACCGGTCCGTACAGCCTGGTCACGCAGCAACCGCTGGGTGGCAAGGCGCAGTTCGGTGGACAGCGTTTCGGGGAAATGGAGGTCTGGGCACTGGAAGCCTACGGTGCCGCCTACACCCTGCAGGAAATGCTTACCGTGAAGTCCGATGACGTCAACGGCCGTACCAAGATGTACAAGAACATCGTTGACGGAAACCATCACATGGATGCCGGCATGCCGGAATCCTTCAACGTGCTGGTCAAGGAGATTCGTTCTCTCGGACTCAACATTGAACTTGAACAGGAATAGCAACAGTTACGGCCGGCACCACGCGACCCGATACCTGATACTCCAGCTACAGGAGCAGCGATGAAAGACTTACTGAATTTACTGAAGCCACAAGGTCAGACTGATGATTTCGATGTGATCCGCATCGGACTGACGTCCCCGGACATGATCCGTTCCTGGTCTTTTGGCGAGGTCAAGAAACCGGAAACCATTAACTACCGTACCTTCAAGCCGGAGCGCGATGGCCTGTTCTGTGCCAAGATCTTTGGGCCGGTGAAGGACTACGAGTGCCTGTGTGGCAAGTACAAGCGCCTCAAGCATCGCGGTGTGGTCTGCGAGAAGTGCGGCGTGGAAGTCACGCTTGCCAAGGTGCGCCGCGAACGCATGGGCCACATCGAGCTGGCCAGCCCGGCGGCACACATCTGGTTCCTGAAGTCACTGCCATCCCGTATCGGCCTGCTGCTCGACATGACGCTGCGCGATATCGAGCGTGTGCTGTACTTCGAGGCCTTCGTTGTTGTCGACCCCGGCATGACCACGCTGGAACGCGGCCAGCTGTTATCTGACGAGGCCTATCTCGAGGCCATCCAGGAAAACGGCGACGAGTTCGATGCCCGCATGGGTGCCGAGGCGGTTTTTGAACTGCTGAAGGGTATCGACCTGCAGGTCGAGGCAGCCAGGCTGCGCGACGAGATTGGTGCCACCAAATCGGAAACCAAGCTGAAACGCCTGGCCAAGCGCCTCAAGCTGGTCGAGTATTTTATTGACTCCGGAAACAAGCCCGAGTGGATGGTAATGACAGTGCTGCCGGTGTTACCACCGGAACTGCGTCCGCTGGTGCCGCTCGACGGCGGCCGCTTTGCCACCTCTGACCTGAACGACCTGTACCGTCGTGTCATCAACCGTAACAATCGCCTGAAGCGCCTGCTGGAACTGAGTGCGCCGGACATCATTGTGCGCAATGAAAAGCGCATGTTGCAGGAATCCGTGGATGCCCTGCTGGACAATGGCCGTCGCGGTCGTGCGATTACCGGCACCAACCGCCGTCCGCTGAAATCACTGGCGGACATGATCAAGGGCAAGCAGGGACGTTTCCGCCAGAACCTGCTGGGCAAACGTGTCGATTATTCAGGCCGTTCCGTGATTGTGGTCGGACCGACGCTGATGCTGCACCAGTGTGGCCTGCCGAAGCGCATGGCGCTGGAGCTGTTCAAACCGTTTATCTTCAGCAAGCTGCAACTGCGGGGTTTGTCGACCACCATCAAGGCGGCAAAGAAG
>CAJQNP010000233.1 GCA_905479705.1 uncultured Gammaproteobacteria bacterium | reverse complement strand
CATCCAGCGCGTCTACCTGGTCCGTGACGAGGCGCTGAGCCCCGAACTGCAGGTGTTGCTTGAGAAGGAATACAGGGACATGGCCGTGCAGCTCATCTCTGCCGAGCAGTTCGAACAACTCGATCCGCTTTTTCGTGTCGATGACGGCCCGTTGCTGGAAACCGAGCGCGTCTACATTATTGACCCGCTGGGTAACCTGATGATGTACTACCCACCGGATGCCGATCCGGGCGGTATGCTCAAAGACCTGAAAAAACTGCTGAAGTATTCCAAGATAGGTTGATGATGGACCTCGTTAAAAGCTATCTCGGCCTGTGCAAGCTCAAGGTGGTGGCACTGATCGTGTTCACCGCCATGGTCGGGATGTTCCTGGCGACTGTGCCGCCCGGCATGGTGCCCTGGGACGTGCTGTTGTTCGGCAACCTCGGCATTGGCATGGCGGCCAGTTCCGCGGCGGCCATCAACCATGTGCTGGATGCGCGTGAGGATGCCAAGATGGCGCGCACCACCAATCGCCCCCTGCCACAGGGTAAGATCAGCGAGCGTAACGCCCTGATCTTTGCTGTTTTGCTGGGTGCGCTGTCGATGGTTATTCTCGTGGTGTTTATCAATACCCTGACCGCCGTGCTGACCTTCCTGTCCCTGGTTGGTTACGCGGTCGTGTACACCATGTACCTGAAGCGCGCCACGCCGCAGAATATCGTGATCGGCGGCGCAGCCGGTGCGGCACCACCGATCCTCGGCTGGACTGCACTGACCAACAGTGTTGATCCACATTCACTGCTGCTGTTCCTGATCATCTTTATCTGGACACCACCGCATTTCTGGGCGCTGGCGATTCATCGCCGTGAAGAATATGCGAAGGTGGATATCCCCATGTTGCCGGTTACCCATGGCGTGCCGTTCACCCGCCTGCAGATCCTGCTGTACACGGTGATGCTGATCGTGGTCAGCGTGCTGCCGTTCGTGTTTCGCATGAGCGGGTTGTTTTATCTCGTCGGGGCACTGGTCCTCGGCGGCGGTTTCCTCTACTACGCCATCCTGCTGATGAAGGGTGACGATGACAGCATCGCCATGAAGACCTTCGGTTATTCCATCTGGTACCTGATGGCGATGTTTACCATCCTGCTGATCGACCATTACCTGCCGTTGCTGTTCTGAGGTTGCTGTCGTAACTATCCCGGTTGTTCGCGCCTGCAAGGCGCTCCTACAGCACGCATAAACACCGCGGTGATCTTCACGGATTATGATTCGCCCCGGTCGCGGATGCGATCCACTCCTACAGGAGTCATGGCATCCAATTCATGAGCATCATTGTAGGAGCGGTTCGTATCCGCGACACACTGTGTCTATTCTCATAGGAGCGCCTTGCAGGCTTGAATATCGAAGTACTCTTTACGCGTCCTGCTCGAGGTAGGTCTGCTGCAGCACCCAGTCGTGCGGGTGTGTCGCACAGTGTTGTCTGAAGAGTGACAGTGGCATCTCCAGCGACACCTCGCCCTGCCGGTAGCGGTCGATTGTGGCCGTCAGTACAGCGCGTTCATCCGGGGCCAGGTGTTTACTGAAGTAACCCTGCAAGTGCTGCAGTACGTTAGTGTGACTGCGCCGGGTCGCAGGCCTGCGCAGCGCGCCCATCAACTCTGACTCATAGAGATGGCCGGTTTCATCCATCGTCCCGGCTGGCGCCGCTGCGACCAGCTTGCCCATGCGACGGTAGGCCGCCTGGTTGTGTGCCATGAGCGTCAGCTTGTGGCAGGTGTGAAATTCGATCAGGCGGGCTGCAGTGATGCCCTGCAGCAGGAGCTGTTGCCAGCGGTGATAGACACGGACCTGTTCAATAAAGTTATCGCGAACATGCCTGTCGTTGAGCGCGCCTTCCTCGATCACCGGCAGGTTCGGACGTTTTTGTGTCAGTGCCTGCGCATATGCACCGCTGCCATTCCTCTTTGCTGACTTGCCGGTTTTATCGACCGTCCTGACATGCCGCAGGCCGCAGCTGGGTGAACGCGCCTTGAAGATGTAGCCGCACAGCCCGGCGTTGTCATCAGCGACCTGTACGCCATAGCCAGTCAGTGCCCGTGTGAAATCCTGGTCCGGTCGCTTGATGCCGCGTACCGCGAGGCCCGCACCGCTGCGCACCAGTTGAATCGGTTCGCGCGGGATACCCAGCCCGATGGCCACTTCCGGGCAGAAGGGCCTGAACTCGAAGTACTCGCCCAGGCAGGTGTTGATGGTGGTGTCGAACTTGTGTCCGCCATCATAGCGAACGGTCTCGCCAAGCAGGCAGCTGCTGATGCCGACGGGGATCCTGGCGGGAGTCTGTGGCTTCTTCAAGATGGTGAAACCGGCGCCACCCTCATGCTTGATCAAGCCTGGATACCCAGATGGCCAGTCGGTGGCGCATGGTTTGCTGGGAGACCTGGTCTTCCGGAAGGGGCTGGATCACCTTGTCATGGACGAGCAGGCGATAGATATACTCGATTTTTTCAGCCGCTGAATCCGTGGGCTCGAATTTGACGACGCCGCGACTCTCGCCATATTCAATGCCGGCCGCGATGGCCTTCTTTACCAGCTCTTTTTCATTTTTGAGTTTCTTCAAGGTCGCCTCGTCTGTTTTTCTGCGAAGGAGTGAATCTCACTGTGGGACATAATATCGTATTCGCGCATACCCGCACTTATAGACTATCTTGCAGTTGTTGTCAGTCTACAGGCAAGTGGAAAACACCCACTGGATTGCTTATTCTCTACTGGCACACGATGTGTCCTGCAGTAATTCTCAAGAGATCCGGGGGTGGAGCACCATGTATGACCTGTTCTGGGTAGGCCCTGCACTCGTCACCGGCTTGCTGGCCGTACGTTTTGGCCTGCCACCGCTGGTGGGATACCTGATTGCCGGGTTCGTACTCAATGCCCTGGGTGTTGGTGACTATGCGAAACTCTCGGCCATCGGTGAACTCGGCGTGACCTTGCTGTTGTTTACCATCGGTCTGAAACTTGACGTACGTGCCCTGTTACGCCCGGTTATCTGGGCAGGCACGACCCTGCATATGCTGGTGACCGTTGCCGTGTTTGGCACAACTATCTACTGGTTGGGTCTGACGGGGCTCGCCATCTTTTCCGATATTGATTACAGGGTAGCCCTGCTGATCGGCTTTGCACTCAGTTTTTCCAGTACCGTGTTCGCCGTCAAGGTACTCGAGGAGAAGGGTGAATACACCTCGAGGTACGGCCAGCTCGCGATCGGCGTGCTGATCATGCAGGACATCATTGCCGTGGTGTTTCTCGCGGCCTCAACCGGCAAGCTGCCATCACCCTGGGCGCTGGCCCTGTTCCTGCTGATTCCGTTGCGCGGTGTACTGATGGAGGTGCTCAACCGCGTCGGGCACAGCGAACTGCAGATCCTCTATGGCATTGCACTGGCCTTTGGTGGCTGGTCCCTGTTTGACGTGCTGGATGTCAAGGGTGACCTCGGTGCGCTGCTTGTCGGTGCGCTGCTGGCAAGCCATCCGGCCGCGGGTGAGTTGTCGAAGAAACTGCTTGGCTTCAAGGACCTGCTGCTGGTCGGCTTCTTCCTGAGTATCGGCATGTCCGGGTCTATCAACGCTGCAGCCCTGCTGGTAGCGGCGGGTCTCGCTGTCCTGGTGGCATTCAAGGTCATGCTGTATTTCTGGTTGTTCACCCGATTCCGGCTGCGTGCACGTCCCTCGCTGTTTGCCTCGCTGACGCTGGCTAATTACAGTGAGTTCGGACTGATCGTCGGTTCCATCGCCGTCGCCAGCGGCTGGCTGAGCAGCGACTGGCTGATGATTATCGCGCTGGCCCTGACGCTGACCTTCATCCTCGCAGCGCCCCTGAACACGCGCTCGCGCGATGTGTATATGAAACTCAGGGCCGGCATCAGCGCGTTCGAAACCAGGCGCACATTGCCCGAGGATGCACCGGTTGATCTGGGTGGCGCGCGCATTGCAATCATCGGTATGGCCCGTGTCGGGACCGGGGCCTATGACACCCTCAAGGCGCAATACGCCGACCAGCTGGTTGGAATCGACATTGACCCTGAAGCGGTGCGTGCTCACCAGGCTGCCGGCCGTCATGTTATCCAGGCTGATGCCACGGATGATGTGTTCTGGGAACAGACTGCCGGTGATGCCCTGGCCGCGGTAATGCTGGCGTTGCCCGGACTGGAGCAGGACCTCGGTGTCACCCGGGGCATTCAGGTCCACCGGGCTGATATCCGGATCTATGCCGTGGCCGAGTATCCGGACGAAGTTGCGATTCTCAAGGCCGCCGGTGTCGAGGCCACCTGGAACATGCACACGGAGGCCGGTATTGGTTTTGCCGAGGAGGTGGTCGGATACCTGCAGTCTACGCTCGCGGCTACGGCAGAGACCGCTGCAACGAAAACGGCATCTTGATGGAAGAACTGAATACTGAAGGGGTCAGAGCCTCTTTTCCCGGTAGAGAAAACTCTTTGTCGCGGGCTATCTTTGATATGATGGTGCTGTAGCCATCGAATCATCATTACACGGGGAATCGCGGGCAGGGGAGGAGAACCCTATGCCTGAATTATACGAACGCCCAGGTAAAACCCAATCCCGAACCCAGGGAAGAAAATGTAAGCTCAGCGGACAAAAACCACCGCTAAAACCCAAAGAAGTCTGGTCAATACGGGTACGGCTTCAGATCAAGGAGAAAACAAGAGATCTGGCTCTGTTTAATCTGGCTATTGACAGCAAGCTTCGTAGCTGTGACCTGGTGGCTTTACGAGTTAGTGATATTGTTGTTGCTGACAATGTCAGAGAGCGTGCAGTAATCGTACAAAAAAAACAGCTCGGCCTGTTCAATTTGAATTGACTGAACAAACCCGTGCATCTGTCGATGCCTGGATTGTGCAGCGAAAATTGTGCTCCGGGAACTATTTATTTCCGAGTCGTGTCCATGCCTGTCCGCACCTTTCGACACGCCAGTATGCTCGTGTCGTTAACTAATGGGTGGATAGTACAGGTCTTGATCCGTACAAATACGGGACACATTCGCTGCGGCGAACAAAAGCTGCTTTGATTTACAAAGACACTGGAAACCTACGGGCCGTTCAGCTTCTGCCCGGACATACCAGGCTGGAAAGTACCGTTCGCTACCTTGGGATTGAGGTCGATGCTGCCTTGCAGATATCTGAACGGGTAGAGCTATAAGTCATATGTGGCGGCAGTGCCAGGAGTTGCTGCCTCCACCATTTTCTGGTTTTGCGAATGTCGCATACTGGGCAGAACAGACGTTCAGCAGGCACCGGCCATAATTCTTGTGGCAACTCGCTGTAGTACCGGGCTCTCTCTGTCATGAGCGGTCATTAGCCCGGGCGATCAATCGTAGTCAATAGGAGATTGCGGTTGGTTGTTAATGTGTAATGTAAAGATATCTGGCCTCGAATAATGTCCCGCCACATCAAAACTACGGCGCGATATCGCAACCTTATCAATATCGATTTCCGCATAAATGTTGTCTTGTATTTCGTGAAAGGGGCCAGCTACGATCTCACCACCAGGCGCTATTACCACCGAGTCTCCCGGATTTATCCAGTCCTCTTCATTCGGATAGAGCCGTTCACGCTCGGGAAAGTCGTCTGGAATATCCTGGTTACGTGTGGCAACGCCTGCGCTGATTACCCAGCAGCAACCTTCGCGGGCAATATGCTGCATTGTGCCAATCCAGCCATCACCGCTATCGTAGGTTGGTGCAATGTAGATCTCGATGCCTTGCGCATACATCGCAAAGCGCGCTAGTGGCATGTAACTTTCCCAGCAAAGCAGCGAGCCAATACGCCCACCTGGAGTATCTATAACCCTCAGGCCGGAGGCATCACCGAGGCCCCAGACCATCCGCTCGGGATTTGTCGGCATGAGTTTTCGGTGACGGTTCAGCAATTTTCCATCAGGTCCAATGGTGATAACAGTGTTGTATAGCGTAGATCGGCTCAGGCTGCCGTCACGTTCGTGCAGACCGCTGACGACGGTAACCTTGTGTTTGCGTGCTGCCTCCCGGATTAGTGCGAGATCATCCTGTTCAAGATCAACCGCATTCTCCAGCAAGCGCTTGTGAAGCTGGTCTGTTAGACCCCAGTCACCCCCAGGGCGCAGCCGCCAGATCCAAGCCGGATAACCGGGGAAAAAGGCTTCGGGGAAGACCACGAGTTCGGCTCCATTCTCCGCTGCATCGCCAATCAGGCTAACTGCTTTATCGATAGTCCGAGGTAAATTCAAAAGGATCGGCGATTGCTGGATGATGGCCACTTTCATAGAAAAGCCTCGTATCTCCAGTATTCAAAACGGGATAAGCGCATCGTCGTACTCCTGTTCCAGCTGAGAGTGATATAGGAGATATATACTTTACTAGAAATAACAATAGCGGGTTATTGTTAACTTTCAGAGTACGACATTCATGCGGCTTCTTTGCAGGTTGAATATTTCATGCGCGACACTATGTCGCGCCCTGGGTACGTACTTTCCGAAATTGTACGGGACTATAAGATGCTCTATAGTCGCGGCGGTTGTCATTGAGCGTTATGCATGGCAACCAGGCAACTGGCTGCCATTTTTTACCGTATAGCACCACGTTAAAATCAAAGCGTTACCCTGCTACCGGCTTTCTAACAACTCTTTCGCTCCGTCCTGATAGCAGGGATTCTGCATACAATGTTATTGCATTTCACAATGGCAGGTTTTTCACCTGTTACCAGAATCCTGGGTCCAGGGTTGGTTCGCACCACCAGTACAATAGAACGGAGAATATTGTCTTGAAAATATTAGGTTACGTTGTCGCATTCTTGTTACTTTTCTCGCCCGTGCAGGCGAAACACAACAGTGAACATGCCTTGTCTGCCGAGGACTGGGAGGAAGTCATGAGTAAGGTTGCGCTCCTGGAAGGCTCGGGCCTTATGCCGATGCTACTTCCGGTCATCATGGGAAACAGAGATGCACTCCAGCTTACCGATGAACAGGTGAGTTCATTCCGATCATGGCGGAAAAAGAATTATACGAACATGGTCAATACCATGAACAAGATTATTGAGCTGAAGGTCCAGTTTCGGGTCGAGTCTTTATCACCCAATGTAAGCAGTGATAGCCTCATTGCATTCCAGTCAGAAATCCAGGAGCTGCAACGCCAGTTATTGAAGATAAAGCTCACCTGTAGAGAACAGGTTATGGCAACCTTTACTGATGAGCAGTGGGATAACTTCGCATTCATCGTTTCTGACAACCCAAAGCTTGCAAGTCTTATGCCCCAGGCTCAAGCCATCCATAATGGAAGCTATCCACAGGTTACTGAGCATTAGGGAGCCTTCATGAAAACACCCGGTCTAATTGTCTTTTATTCGTTATCTCTGCGTTAACTAGCCCGGTCTATGCAGGGCGTCCATCGGAAAAGACGGCCAGGGAACGGGGGGTGAGCCTCAGTGAGGCCATTTGGCTTTAGCTACCAAATGGAGGGAGGACTGCCATGGCACAAGCGTTACATAGCATAGATGTTTATCCTGATCGCACTGTCGAAATCGTAGTGCATATCACTGAGACCCTGTGAGAGCAACGGCGAGAGGACCTGGTTGCTGCACTGGAAGAAAATAGTGGCATTACCACAGCGGAGTTCTGTCCGTTGCGCTACCAGATGCTGGTCAGATACGACCGAGGCATGTACTCCTCACAAGATGTGCTGGCGCGTGTCGAATCACAAAATGTCGATGCCAGGTTAATTGGCCCGGTATAGCTGACGACCATTTATTATAATTCCCGTACGGCGGCCTTCGGGTCGCCTTTTTTTAAATAAAACTCGCCTCAAGGACAGAGCTGCATCCTCCCGTTTTGACGATTCGCAGGCAGACGTCTGTGCCTGGTGCAGGGAGAGCGTTCAATACCGTGTATTTAGTATCAGTCGGGCAATGCCGATAGACCTTGTGGGTCCTGGCCCATATCAAGATTAATTGTCCGTAATTGCGTGGTTTGCAAGTAACTACCCAGCAAGAGCAACTTTATATGGGGTGCCTATGAAGAGCTTGATAATCGGTGTGCTTTGTATCGTTTACTCAATTCCAGCAGTGTCAGTAGACGATGATTGCCATGATTTATGTGAAGTAATGGCAAATGCAGGAGAGGTTGTTATGAAGGGCCATCAAAAAGGCTATCCCATGAAAGAAATGATGGCAACCTATTCAGGAGCAGGAGACACCATAGATCAACTTATAATGGTGGCCTACGATTCACCTAGATATTCAACAGAAGAATCACAACAAAAAGCCATAGGGAAATATCGCGACAAAGTCTATTTAGAGTGCGTCAGTGATCATAAAATAAACTCACCCAGTAGGGTGGCCATGCCGCACTCGCTTTACACAAATCCAACAGAATAATTACATAATCCTCAGGCTGGGTTAAATAAAATTTAACTGTTGCAGTGATGCAACATGATGCAAAGCGCTGCTTCGCTGAGACTACTCTATATACAGGGAACGGTGTTTTTTCTGGTTTCGCCTCCTGCAAGCTACCCTGATCTGCTCGAACCTGGATGTTTAGTAAATAAATATCTGATGATTAACTAAACGACGGGGGTCGACCCTTTCCGGTCATCCAGTGCAAGTTGCTGTATGTCCTGAACGTACTGGAAGTTGCCGTTCCCGGCCTGGATTCTTATCGGTAACTACCGATCGAAAATGGCCAGTGATCGACGCTGGGCGAACAACGTCAACCGATGCTACAGTGCACGTTAAAACCCGAATCCGTCACCGGTGTCACGTGGGACCGTAGCACCGCATCTGGATTGGGGTGATAGCGTAGGCTGATGAGGGTACCTGTTCGATCAGCGTGTCAGCTTGCAACCGCCTTGAAGAGCCCGCGGCCCCCAGTTATCCTGTTGCTCGTGCGGGTGGGGGTAGTTTGCTGTGTTATCGCCCCGGAAAGGGGTATACAACGTCCGCACCACGGGGTGCACTGAAAGTTCTCCCTCCGCCGTCAGGATGACTTCCCAACCAATGGCCGGTGGTGGCTACAAGCACGAGTCCAGCGAGGCACACCCATTGCTGGCGCGCTACCAAACAGAAGGCGTTAGGCCAGCCCGAAAACGGCTCGTTACCTTCCGACTGAGGGAACATCATGACCGAAAGCGTCAAAGAGGAGCCGAGAACAGCGGAGCACGTGCCCGAGAGGCGCCGGCTTGGCTTGTCCGAACTGGTCTTGATCAGCCTTGCCCTGGGTATCGCCGTCGGTGTGTTCTTTGGCGAGATGGTCGGCTGGATGGAGATTGTCGGAGAGATCTTCATCAAGCTCCTCCAGGTCACGGTGATCCCGTTCATATCCCTGTCACTGATTACCGGCCTCGGGGGGTTGAAATACGAGACGGTCAAACGCCTGGCCCTTAAAGGCGGCGCAGTGCTGCTCACTCTCTGGGCGATCACCCTGCTCGTCATCATGCTGTCCCCGCTTTCCTTTCCATCGTGGTCTTCATCGTCTTTTTTCAGCATGAGCCTGACCGAGGAGACCAGCCCCCCCGACTTTCTGCGTATTTTCATACCATCCAATCCCTTCAATGCCTATGCAAATGCCATCGTTCCGGCAATCGTCGTGTTCAGCGTATTGATCGGGGTTGCGCTCATCGGAGTCAAGAAGAAAGAAGTCGTCCTGGCGCCCCTGTTGGTGGCCCAGGAAGTGCTGATGCGGATAACAGGCATGATCGCGAAACTGGCGCCTGTCGGTGTGTTTGCGCTCATTGCGAGCACCGTCGGGACCATCGATTATGCAGATCTGGCACGTCTACAGGTCTTTATCGTCCTGTACGCGTTGATCGCCCTCGCTCTCGGCCTGTGGGTACTGCCGGGGCTGATCACGGTATTGACGCCGCTTCGCTACGGGAACATCGTTCGAGCGTTGCGCACACCGCTGATCACCGCCTTCGCCACGGGCAGCTCGCTCATCGTTGTACCGCTGCTGATCGAACAATGTCGGCAATTGATCGCCGATGCGAAAATATATGGAAAAGAGTCGCAGGAAAAAGCCGAATCGTCGGTCGAGGTGCTGATTCCCACGGTCTATCCGTTTCCGAGCCCGGCGGTGTTGCTCGCCCTGTCTTTCCTGTTGTTCTCAGGATGGTACATCGGGTCGGACGTCCCGGTGGCCGCGTACCCGAACCTGATCCTTGCCGGTGTTCCCAGCCTGTTCGGTGGGACCCTTATCGCTATTCCGTTCCTTCTTGATCTGCTTAAACTCCCGAGCGATCTGCTCGGAGTTTTCGTATCTGTTGACGTCATAAATTCTCGTTTCGGCACATTCCTTGCCGCCATGCACTACGCGACCGTTGGGCTGATCGGTTCGATAGCTCTGGTGGGAGGAGTGCGATTGCGATTGATCCCGCTCATGCGGTATGCGCTGATCAGCACTGCCCTGGTCGCAGGGATCCTTTTCGGCGTGCGCGCCTTCTACAGCTACGTGGTTGTCGCACCATACACAAAGGCTGAGGCGTTGCAGGGCCTGCGTCTCCAGATGGAGCCGCAACCGGCTACGGTGTACAGGGAAATCCCGCCACATCTGGCACAGACGGTTGGCAAGCCGGCGACTCTGCGAGAGATCGATGAGCGGGGCATTTTGCGGGTCTGTCATCAGCCTAATGAATATCCATCCTCCTTCTACAACAATGTAGACCCGCCGGAGCTGGTCGGGTTTGATGTGGAGATGGTGCACAGGCTTGCTCTGGAGTTGCGTCTACCCATCGAGTTTCTCCCGGCCAGGCGCGAAAGGGAGGCCGCGGAACTGCTCAACAATGGCGCCTGCGATATCTACATGAGAACGTTGCCGATCACCGCGCGCAGAATTACTCGCTTCGCCATGACCTCACCCGTGTACGAGTCTTCCTTGGGCCTTATTGTCAAGGATCATCGACGGCACGAATTTGGCACCTGGGCGCTTATCGAGAAGAACGAGGCGTCTCTCCGGTTCGGTGTCCCGGATTCTGCAATCATAAGAGAGCGGGTACGTTCCTCGTTCCCCGAGGCGACACTCGTCATGATTGGCGATAGAGAAGAGCAGCTCCGGATTCTGGAATCCAGAAACGTGGAAATAGACGCCATCTTCGACATGTCCGAGGAAGCTGCGGCCTGGACTGTGCTTTACCCCACTTTCAATCTCGTGGTACCGAAACCGGTTATGCGATTCGGGGTCGGCTATGCGGTCGCTCACGGGAATGCAGAACTCCTGGCGAGTGTGAACGGCTGGCTGGCAGGGGAACGCACCCTGGGCACCGTCGATACCCTGTACAGCTACTGGATGCTTGGAGGTGCTGCCAAGATCAGGAGTGTGCCGCGCTGGTCGGTGATTCGGGACGTTCTGGGCTGGGTGGAATG
>CAJQNP010000232.1 GCA_905479705.1 uncultured Gammaproteobacteria bacterium | reverse complement strand
GAGGCGTCGGTTACGGCCAGCCTGAAGCTGCACCAGCGCTGGATGCAGGCGAAACGCAGCGGCCTGCTGTGGGGCACGCAGCCGGTTGTTGCGCGCACCTCGCGGCGTCCGCCGGTGCTCGGCGGTATCGGGCCGCTTGCCTGGCGACAGCTGCTGGCGGCACTGCGCAGGTCGCGCAAGGCCCTGCTGACGTTCCTGACGATGGCGTTGCTTGCCGGTCCCGTACTGGTCACGGCGGCCGCTGGCATCTCCGTGTGGTCACGTATCGGTTTCGTATTCTTTGTGGCCGTGTATGTATTGCCGCGTACGCTGGTATTCGACTTTCGCAGTGACCTCGAGACCATGGAGAATTTCAAGGCGTTGCCGCTGCGGCCATGGAAGTTATGCGTTGGTCAACTGGTAGCACCGGTGTTGCTGACCAGCCTGGTTGAACTGATACTGCTGTGCAGTGCTGCCGTCTTTCTGGAAGGTACGCCACGACTGGTGTTGCTGGTCATGGTGCCCTTCCTGGTCCCGTTCAACCTGTTGCTGTATGGCCTGGAGAACCTGATGTTCCTGCTGTTCCCGACACCCCTGGTGCCGGTCGGGCGTGTCGATTTCGACTTTCTGGGTCGTACCATGGTGGAATTTTCGGTGAAGACGGCGTTGTTGCTGGGTAGCTGCGGGCTTGCCGCCACTGCCGGGACGCTGGTCCTGAATGCAACCGGGCGAAACTGGTCAGCCTTTGCGGTCGTGACGTGGTGGGTGCTGATGCTGGTTGCGTTACTGCTGCTGCCGCTGATGAGCCGGGCGTACAGCCGTTTTGATATCAGTCGTGGCTAGCGTGCCACAACGGATGGACCATTCGGGAGAGCGCTAACGACGGTCTGTTGTTGTATTCGTGGAACTGGCCGGCGTCTCGCCCGGGTGGAAGGTGTCATACAGCGGGTTGCCCCGGCCACTGATGGTCGCCAGTATGTTTGCCAGCAGTATCAGGCTGATGCTAACCATTAACCAGCACAGTCGCCCGTGCTGGCGCCTGGCCTGCCGGCTGCAGGGGAGTGTCAGCGATACCCGGGGATCTTCGGTACGCGATGCGTTGTCCTGCGCCATCAACGGGCGCGACTGCGAATCCTGGTTGCACGGCTGCCATTGGTGTTTCATTATGTGAAACATCCTGCACAGGGCAGGCAGGCAATCAGCACAGCTCTTGCAAGCCGGTAACGGGCTTCAGGTCAGAGAATAGGAGAAATTCAGGCGCGGGAAAATCCGCAGATCTACGTGGGTAAGTCTACCTATCCCGGCGGATAAAGGCTTGCCTGTCAGGCGGTTGCGGGTTCCAGTGTCAGTTCGATACCGTACACGCTACGGGCAGTTATCGTTGCGGTGAGCAGTGTCCTGGTGCCTTTCTCAGTGGTGTTGACAAACTCCAGTGAAAGTTTCGAGTTGACCGGGTAGTGCAGCGGGTCGACGCAGACAAACAGCCGTCCGGGGCCCAGTCCGGTCGCCTTGCATTTCGCAATCAGCAGGTTGTCCTTGTAGATACGTATGCGGGTTTCCGCTGGTTTGCTGGTGGCCGGATCCTGTGTCTGCCGGGTGGTGGGGATGCCCTGTTCTGCCAGTGCAATGATTTCGCTAAGGGACTGCTCTGTACCGATCAGGTCGCGAGGTGCTGTTTCTGCGGTCATGGTCGCTACATATCCTCCAGGTCAATTGAACTGCGCGGGAATTTTAAGGACCTTCACGGTATCTCATTGATGAGGGCATGAATATACGTGTAAATACGTAGGCCTTGCAGTTACTTCGGGGTATAGCTGCCACTGCTGATAGCAAGTTCGACCAGCTCGGCCACGGACTGGACAGCGGTTTTTTCCATGACGCGACCGCGGTGTGTCTCGATGGTGCGAGTGCTGAGGTCCAGCTTTGCAGCGATCTCCTTGTTGGTATTGCCTGCGACGAGCAGCAGCATGACCTCGCGTTCCCGTGGCGTCAGTACAGACAGCCTGCTGCTGGCATGAGCGTGGCGTGCAGCTGATTTGCGGTTGGTCTTGTCGAGACCCATGGCTTCATGAATACGCTCCAGCAGCACGGCCTCATCGAACGGCTTCTCCAGGAAATCGATGGCGCCCGTGCGGAAGGCCTTGGCGGACATGCGGACGTTGCCGTGTCCGGTGAGAAAGATGATGGGCAATCCCGCTGCCTGGTCGACCAGTGCCTCCTGCAATTCCAGGCCGCTCATCCCCGGCATGCGGATATCGAGTACCAGGCAGCCGGGCTGGCTGGCATCGTAGCGCTCCAGGAATTCGCTGGCCGAGGAAAAGCTGACGGTGTTGAATCCTGCTGTATCCAGCAGCAATCCCAGTGCATCACGCACGGCGTGATCGTCATCGACAAGAAATACAGTGGGTTCCGGTTTAGTCATGCTGTCAGGTCGGTGTCCTGTTCAGGGTGAAGAAAAAGGTTGACCCGGTGCCGGGGGCCGAGTGTGCCGTGAGCTGGCCACCGTGCGCCTCGATAATGGTGCGACTGATGGACAGGCCCAGGCCCATGCCCTCTTTGCGGGTGGTGTAAAAGGTATCAAAAATCCTGTCGAGCGTTTCCTTGTCCATGCCAGGCCCTGTGTCATTGATCGTGACCTGTATGCTTTTCGGGTCAGTTCGCTGGCTGGATATCAATAGTCTATGGGCACTTTCGCTGTCGTAGAACATCGCCTCGATGGCATTGCGCAGCAGGTTGAGAATAACCTGCTCGATCTGTGTCTCATCTGCAACGGCCTCGGGTAGATTATTTTCCAGGTCGAGTGTCAGCGAGATATTCTTGCGCTTCAGTTCTTCTCGCACAAGGTCCACGGTGTCATGGATGACCCGGTTAATGTCAACCGGCTCGCGGCGTACGACTCCCTTGCTGGCCAGTTGCCGCATCTGCCGGATAATCTGTCCGGCGCGTTGTGACTGTATCGAGGCATGCTCAAGTGCATGGGCGAGCTTTTCCGGCTTGTCCTCGTTGTTTTCAATGATACGCAGCCCGGCCTGGCAGTAGGTGGAGATTGCAGCCAGCGGCTGGTTGAGTTCATGGGCGAGACTCGAGGCCATCTCGCCCATGGTGTTGATGCGGTCGATATGGGCCAGATCGGTCTGGTGGCGCAGTGCCTGATCCTCGGCTCGCTGGCGTTGTACTTCCATGCGCCTCAGCTGCTGCAGCATGAACAGCCCGATGGCCGTAAAGGCAATAAAGATAACGGCGCTGTAGCCGGCATTGCGCACCAACTCGGCGCGGAACAGCCCCTGCTCCGCAATGTCTACCAGCTCCCAGTGGCTGCTCTTGATTGGCCGTTGTGCCAGGATGCGCGCCTGTTCATCGACAGCAAGCCTGAAATCCCGGCTGAGCTGTATGCGGCTGCCGTCACCCGTCACCTCGATCAGGCCGCCCTCGTCGCTGTGCAGCAGCATCAGCGCATGCCCGGGTGACTGAATGCGCCGCAGGATGCGCGCCAGGATGTCGGAGGGAAAGCTGAGGAAAAACACGCCCTGCGGTGCGTCGTCCTCGCCCCACGGAACCATGATGTCGAAGTGATAGCCCTGCGGGTTGGGGTGTATGTAGCCCTGCAGGTCGTAGTTATCCTCGATGAACGCGTGTATGTCCTGCTGGCATACTTCACCGACCTTGTTGTCGAAATCCGGTCGCAGTACCTCGCCGTCCGCGCCGGTCAGTATCATGCCGAAATGTTCCGGGAAATATTGTGTTACGCCGTTTTCGAGCAGTAACCAGGCCGCTTCATTATCCTGGTTACGGTTGATCTCCTCGAACAGGTCGTTGTGCTCATCGGCAAACAGGCGCATGGAACGCTGCAGTTCGTTCAGCAGCAGTTCCAGTTCATCGGCCGTACCCGTTACCGAGTTTTCGGCCAGGTTCCGATGGTAGTCGTGGAAGTCGCGGGTGCTTGTCCAGGCATCCCAGACCAGGATAGCGCCAACCAATAGCAGGATGACCAGCGCGTACCGCGAGTAGTAACGGCCGGGCTGGCTGTCAGGCTGCTGCTTGGTTGGCATGTTGAATCAGTGGGTAAACCTGCACGCTCACGGCCACATCATGCAGCGCACCCGGTTGTGCTGCAAGCGATAAATCCTGCCTGCCGGTTGCGGCCGACAGGTTCGCAGCTGGCTAGTCGTCGCAGATGTGCCTGTCCTTGTGATCCTCGGTAGTCTGCGCGGCCGTACCCGGCACACCGGGCATGGCGCCTTGCATGAGCCTGGCGCATTCCTGCATCTTCTGCATGGCGGGGTCGGCAGAGACCTCTTGCCCAAAGGCCACGGCTTCTTGCTCGGCTGCATCGCGTTTACCGCTGGCACACAGTTTCTTCACCCGTGCCTCCATCTGGTTGGCGCGTGCCTCGAACTTCTTTAATTCGGACTGGTCAACCTCGGCCATGCAGGCCTGTGACTTTTCCATCTGCGCCATCATCTTCTGCATGTCGGCCTCGCTCATGTTCTGGTAATTCATGGCGCAGCCGAGGGCAGGAAACAGCAACAGCAGGGGGGTAATGATGATTTTCATGGGTTTCTCTCCGTGTCGGGCTTGTTCTTCGATGCCGGGTCGTCACCGGGTCCTGTGCATGCAGGGATCCAGCGGGCCCGGTGAGTCCGTGCTGCATGGAGTATAGAACTGCTGACCGGTGGTATGCCATGCCCGCTCGGCCGCGGAGCATAATTTGCCTGTTGGTCAGATATTTGCCTGAACCCAGCGGACGATGTCGGCGCTGCCCATGGCGCCGGACTGGCGTGCGACTTCACGACCATTCCTGAACATGATCATGGTCGGGATGCTGCGAATAGCGAATTGAGCTCCCAGGGCCTGTTGCGCCTCGGTATTGACCTTGGCGAGCCGCACGCCCGGTTCAAGCTGTGCCGCGGCCTCTTTAAAGGCCGGTGCCATCATCTTGCAGGGCCCGCACCAGGGCGCCCAGAAATCGATTACCACCGGGATGTCGTTGCGGTTGATGTGTGACTGGAAATTCGCCGTGGTCAGTTCCAGTGGCTGTTTTGCGAATAGCGGTTTGCGGCACTTGCCGCATTTCGGTGCCGCCCCCAGCTTGTCGGCCGGGATGCGGTTGGTCGCGTTGCACGCGGGACAGACGATGTGCAGGGGATTACTCATGTTCGCTTCCTGACAGTGTGTAAAGTTGTGCACGCAGTTGCTGCATCTCGTCAAGCAGTTCCAGTGCCAGTGCCACCCCGGCGAGGTTGATACCGAGGTCATGCTGCAGGCGTTTTGCCGTGCGGATGCGGTGCAGGCTGACACCCGAAAAGACCCAGTGTGAGCGGTCGATACCGGTGGGCTCGATAACGCCCTCGTTGACCAGTTCGGTGATGAATTCGGCATGTACGGCACAGGCTTCGCAAAGCTCGCGCAGGCTGAGGCGTTGCTGGTCCTCGATGATAATACCGCTGAGTATGTCGGTTCGCTGTGTCATGTCGGTTAAACCCCCAGTCTCGCGCGCGGGTTGAAATCAAGGCGCTGCTGCATGTCCCGATAGAGTGTCTTTGCCGCCTCCGTGGTTGCCGGCGGCAGGGCGATGTCGAGGATGACATACAGGTCACCGGCCGGTTTGCCCGGAATGCCGCGGCCCTTGAGGCGCAGTTTATTGCCACTCGCTGCTCCGGCCTTGATCTTCATGTCCACGGGGCCCGCCGGTGTCGGTACCTGGATACTGGCGCCAAGTGCGGCCTCCCAGGGCGTCAGCGGCACGTCGAGGTACACGTCGCGTCCCTCGACGCGGTAGATGCTGTGCGGATTGAATTCAATCTCGAGGTAGAGATCACCGGCCGGACCCTCGCCCATACCGGGGTTGCCCTGACCGGCCAGCCGAATGTGCTGTCCCTGCTTGACGCCCCTGGGAATGGTGACCTTGAGGACACGTTCCTTCGTGGTGACATGGCCCTGTGCATCTACCTCGGGGACGTGCAGGCTGAATGAACGGGTTGCACCGTTGAGCGCGTCCTCGAGGTCAATAAACACCTTGGCGTGGTGGTCGCTGCCGCGCGCATGGAAGCCACCTTGCTGCCGGTAGGCGCCTCCGCTAGCGGCGCTGCGGAATCCCTGGCCAAACAGGGATTCGAAGAAGTCACTGTAGGCGCCGGCATCGGCACCGTCAGCAAAGCCACCGGTGTAACCGCCGCCGCTGAATTCAAAGCCGGCATCCCAGTCAGGCGGGGCATTGAAATCCTGTCCGGCCTTCCAGTTGGCGCCCAGTTGGTCATAGGCGGCGCGTTTTTCCGGGTCCTTGAGCACCTCGTAGGCCTCGCCGACCTCCTTGAAGCGCTCCTCGGCATCGGCTGCCTTGCTGACATCCGGATGATACTTGCGTGCCAGCTTGCGGTAGGCGCGCTTGATCTCGTCCTGTGTGGCGTCGCGCTTGACATCCATCAGTTCGTAATAGTCTTTGAATTCCATGGGCTTCCTGTAATTTACCATTTTTCCCTGAGCAATCCATCCAGGCCCCGCTCGCGCAGCACACGCTGCCAGACACTGCTCACCTGTCTATTCTATTGGGCAAGTTGTCCTGAATTTCAATCCACCTGGCGCTTGCTACAGGTCAAAGGCCTGGTGCAGTTTCGGCATCTCGACCCGTGTGCCTTTCAGCAGACGGCTGAATGCGGTCATGCTGTCCTTCTCACCATGTACCAGGAAGGTATGCTCCGGATTGCCTGTCTGGCGATGCCACTCCAGCAGTTCCGTCTGACCGGCGTGCGCTGAAAAGCCACCGATGGTATGGATGGCGGCGCGCACCGGGTACTCGTCGCCAAAGATGTTAACGAACTTTGCGCCGTCGACGATGCGGCGTGCCAGCGTGCCGTGCGCGGCATAGCCAACGAATACGATGCTGCTGTGCTCCCGCCCGAGGTGTTGCCTGAGGTGGTGGCGAATGCGTCCGCCGGTACACATGCCGGAACCGGCCATGATGACGGCGCCGCTGTGGATCTGGTTGATGGCCATCGAGTCCGCCGTCTCGCGCGTGAAGTGCAGGCCGGAAAACTGGAAGGGGTCGTGGCCGCTGGCGAACAGGCTGGCAGTATGCTCGTCGTAACACTCGGGATGGCGACGGAAGATCTCCGTCGCCGATATCGCCATGGGCGAATCGAGGAATACCTGCAGGAAGTCGGGCAGGATACCGTCCTGCTTGCCGGCATGCAGGTAAAACAGGATTTCCTGGGCGCGTTCCAGCGCAAAGGTCGGGATGATGACATTGCCGCCACGTGACACGGTCGTGTTGATGACCTCGTGGAGTTCCTCGATCGAGGGTTCCAGTTGCTTGTGCTGGCGGTCGCCGTAGGTGGTTTCCATGACCACGATGTCGGCCCCGGGCGCCTTGTCCGGGTCGCGCAGGATCGGCCGCTTGTCGAGTCCCAGGTCACCGGAAAACAGCACGCGCCGCTGGCGTGAATCCTCGGTCAGCTCCAGCAGGATGCATGTGGAGCCGAGGATGTGTCCGGCATCGCTGAAGGTGGCCTGTATGCCGGGTGCAAGTGACAGCGTCTGGTTATAGCGCGCGCTGCGGCCAAAGTATTCGAGCGCATTGAGGGCATCAAGTATGGTGTAGAGCGGTACAATGTCACGCGACGACTTGCCGCGCTTGCGTGCACGGCGGTTCTGGTAGCGGGCCTCTTCTTCCTGCAGGCCGGCGGCGTCCAGCATGATAAGGCGTGCCAGCTCGCGGCTGGCGGCAGTGGTGATGATCTCGCCGTCAAAGCCGCGCTTGACCAGCAACGGGATGCGTCCGCAATGGTCGAGATGGGCGTGCGTCAGCAGCAGAAAGTCGATGCTCGCCGGATCAAAGCCGAAGTCATTGGCGTTCTCTTCCTCGAGTTCCCTGCCGCCCTGGTAAAAGCCGCAATCAACCAGGATGCGTTTGCCGGCGCACTCCAGCAGGTGGCAGGAGCCGGTCACGCCCTGTGCGGCACCGTGAAATGACAGTCTCATATTCCCCCCGTCTCGTCAGAATTGCCTGGAATCAGCGGTTCGCCGCACTGCGCATACCAGTCCAGGATGCGCTGCCAGGCCTCTTCTGCCGTTTCGGCAAACCAGAAACTGTCACGGTCCTCGCGGGCAATGACGCCTTCCTCGAGCAGGAATTCAAAGTTGATGGCGCGTTCCCAGTAGTCGCGGCCGACCATGATGACCGGTACCGGCTTGATGGTGCGTGTCTGGATCAGTGTGAGTGTTTCAAACAGTTCATCGAGCGTGCCAAAGCCGCCCGGAAAGGCGACCAGCGCGCGGGCGCGTTGCAGGAAATGCATCTTGCGCAGCGCAAAGTAACGAAACCGGAAACACAGCTCGGGCGAGATATAGGGATTGGGAAACTGTTCCAGTGGCAGATCGATATTCAGACCGATGCTCTTGGCACCGGCCTCGAAGGCACCGCGGTTCGCGGCCTCCATCACCCCGGGGCCTCCACCGGTCATCACGACCAGTCGACAGTCCAGCGAACCCTTGCCGGATTCTGACACCAGCCGGCCCAGTGTGCGGGCCTCCTGGTAGTAGCGGCTCTTGTACTCGATACGCCGGGCAGTACTTAGCTGTTGCTGCAGTGCCGCGTCATCCGGGTTGTCCTGCAGTGCCTGCTCCAGTCGTTCCACGTGACGCCGTGCGGAAGCCGGTTCGGCGATGCGC
>CAJQNP010000231.1 GCA_905479705.1 uncultured Gammaproteobacteria bacterium | reverse complement strand
GTTAATGACACGGCGCTGTACGAGCGCCTGTTGCGCGGCGAGTTGTTCACCACCGGCCGCTACTACCTTGCCGGCAGTGTCCAGGTCGAGATGACACCCTTGTTGATGCTCACCCCCATCCTGTTTGTAAATCTCGGTGACGGCAGCGGCCTGTTACAGTTTATCGGCACCTACAGCATCGCCCAGAACTTCGACCTGCTCGCCGGATTCAACCTGCCGGCCGGTCCCGACGGCAGTGAATTTGGCGGCCTGTTTACCGAAGACCCCGAGGGTCGCCTGCTGACACCACCCGACTCGCTGTTTTTACGGCTGGCCTGGTATTTCTAGGCCTTTCCAGCTAACGCTGCGCCGCATCAGCAGGAAACAAGCCAGCCAGAAATATCCAGTCTATTCAAGCGGCAGGTTATCATTGCATTTCTGATATCAGGAGCCTATTTTGTAGCCGCATTCACACCGGAAAAACAACACGGAGTAACATGACCGAGAAAACAGAAACCCGCAGCATGGCGCTATTCTGCGACTTCGAGAATATCGCACTGGGAGTGCGCGACGCCAAGTACGCCGCCTTTGACATACAGAAGGTACTGGAGCTCCTGTTGCTCAAGGGCAGCATCGTTATCAAGAAGGCCTACTGCGACTGGGATCGTTACAAGGCATTCAAGGCACCCATGCACGAGGCGGCCTTTGAGCTGATCGAGATTCCCCACGTGCGCCAGTCGGGCAAGAACTCTGCCGACATCCGCATGGTCGTCGATGCACTGGATCTTTGCTATACCAAGTCGCATGTCGACACCTTCGTGATCATCAGCGGTGACTCGGACTTTTCACCACTGGTCAGCAAATTGCGCGAGAACAACAAGGTAGTCATCGGGGTTGGCGTAAAGAGCTCGACTTCCGACCTGCTGATCGCCAACTGTGACGAATTTATTTTTTATGACGACCTGGTTCGCGAATCCAAAAAACCGCGACGCGGACGTCGCAAGACCGCCACGAAGAAGACAGACAAGAAAACCAGCACGAAGACCGAGGATGACAAGCAGCAGGATGGACTGGACCTGGTACTCGAAACGGTCGAGGCCCTTTTAAAGGACCGTGGCGAACAGGAGAAAGTCTGGGGCTCGATGGTCAAGCAGACGCTGAAACGCCGAAAACCGGGTTTCAACGAGGCCTATCATGGCTTTCGCACCTTCGGACAGCTACTGGAAGAGGCGCAGGCGCGCAACCTGTTGACATTGCAGCTGGACGAAAAGTCCGGGGGGTACATCATCAAGGAACTCACCCGCGAGGATGAGTAACCAGACCCGTACTGCAGGCCATGAAACCCGAGGCTTTTCCTGAATGACAGTGGCGTACTTCAGGCCCGGGCACACGCCTTTCAAAGCAGCAATCACATTCAGGCACAACCCGTTGGCTCGGGAAGCCCCGTACCTTGATATATTCACAGGGTGATCTGCTTCACCGGGCCGGTGAGTTAAAGGGCTCTGAACCCTTTTAGCGATGGACGGGGGTGAACCTGCCTCGATGAGCAATTAATTGCCCGGGGAATGGGTCGGATAACTTCCATCAACACAACTGAAACTGGCAGCATCCCGGGTATTCCCTTTGCCGTCGTACCTGGCAACTTCCGGATACGCACAAACCGGTCTTGAGCCATTGGCTTGCATCTTTTCATCCAGCCAAAAGGCGGTGACCTGTTCAGGGGCGTTACCCGTTTCCATCCACTCATCAATTTCCGTTAGGTAATTGACAAAAGAAGGCCCTGGACCACCAAAGCAATGTTCCACGCCTGGCATCATAAACAGGCGGGTATCGTCAGCCGCGGTCTTGTCGTGCGCCAGGACATCTTCGTAATAACCAACCACTGCTCGACCCGGTGCGGCACTATCCGACCAGCCGGAGTAGATAATCAGCTTGCCGCCACGCTGGCGAAAGGCTGACAGATCCGGATTGGTGGCGTTGATAGTTTCAGCAACACGCTCGGAATCCTGGCGGAGCGTATCGTAATCATAATTTTCATACGTCCAGTCAGGGTCGTTGTAAATAAAATACTTCATGATTCCGTTGCCGAAACCGAAATGGGTGTTGGGCACGACAGGATCGTCAAAACCGCCAACATCCACGCCACCCTGGAACTCATCGAGGCTGACCTGGTGTTCGAGCCCTCCCGTTAACCAGCGTGACCAACCACCAACAGAAGTTTCACTCCCGAACGGGTAGCCATAAAACAATGGATCTCCCTTTGAGTCTTTGGGGCCAGCATAAATCACCTTGACGGCTGCCAACTGTTCATCGCTCAAACAGCTGTCAGTTTTTTCACCGTTGCACAGCAAAGTTGACACATCGAATTGACACTGGCGGGGATCATTCAGGATGCCATCTTCAATCCCATCCTGTTTGTCGCACATGGCAAGATACGAAGACTCGATCAGTTTCTGCTCTTTAGGGCCAACCACTGCTTCCTGCAAATTATAGGGGTCAGGATACATGGCCTGGCTTACCTGCATCGTTAGTGATGCAAGGCCCGGGGACCAGTTATAGGCCGGCGCACCGGCAACAATGCCGTCGAAATCCTCTGGATAGCGTTGTGCCTCCATCAGGGCCTGGCTACCGCCACGGGAACAGCCGGTAAAGTAGCTGCGGGCAATGTCGCTTTGATAGTACATTTTCGTCAATGCCTTCGCCGTCACTGCCGTACGATGAACCGCCTGGTGGCCAAAATTCACCAGGCGCTCCAGATTATTGAATGCCCAGCTGGCATCCAGTGGATGCGCCTGGTGGCCGGTGTCCGTACCTACTGTGGCATAACCGGCCTGCAGGGAACCATATGCCAGTGATGTATTCATCACTGAGCCAACAAAACCACCGCCTCCGCCCATGACGAACTTGGCGTTCCATTTCTCTGGCAAAAGCAGCTCAAAATGTATTTCCGGCCCAATCACGCCGGCAATTTTACAATGCGGCGCCGATGCCGTTTCCTGAGTCACCGAGTTAATGGTTACATCCGGAAAAGACGGAAAGGATTCCTTTGCGCATACCGGCGATGCAGCGCTGGTTTGCTGCGCCGTCAGCAAGAGTGCCGTCAGGCTTATTATAGCGATTGAACCTCTTTTGACTTTCATATCCCTTCCGGAATCTCAGGTTGGATAGCCCGTGTAATCTGCAGGAATGATAATAGATTTTCAAGGTCGCTTGAAATGGCTGATGCCCTACCCTGCAATCATATCTGTCCAATCCAGGGAACCAGCACGCTTGCAATCTTGTTACGCATATCATTAACCGATTGAGCCTTAAGCCCGACGCGAGCTCTATAACGCGCATTGCCATAACGACATACATAATTATCAGGATTACTGACAAACCCAGGCGTTATTTGTATACAGATACTATCCTGATTCCATCAAGGAGATTTAAACAAAAAAACAATGAAAGATAAACCAGTCTCCAAAACAGAATTACCGCGGTTGCTATGATTCATAGCCGCCTCCCATGGTTCCAATACCAACCATTTTTTATCTGGTAAACCGGGGGGAGTCCAACCTGATTATGAACGGCAGATTCATACGGCCGCTTCAAGTGGACATCAAGTGTCACTTGTAACGACAGCATTAGATGTTCAATGTGAAAACGCCCGGATCGGCACCACCGGTTTGTGTTGTGAAAATCATGCGCACAACTGCCCCCTGGTTAGAACAACAGAATGATACTGCCCGCAATGGTCAGCAGGACATTGGCAAAGGCATAGGCCCCTGTATACCCCAGGGACGGCACTGAGCTGTTGGCAGCCTTGGTTACGATACTTAGGGAGGCACCACTGGTCATGGACCCGGTAATCCCTCCGAGCAGCAGGACAGGATGCATCTTGAGCACTTTCCTGCCGAAGTAATAGCCCGTCAGCACGGGTATGAGCGTCACACTGATGCCTGCCAAGATCAGTACCGGGCCGGCATTGGCAAATGTCTCGATAATATCGCCGCCGGCGCGAAGTCCGACGCCAGCCATAAACAGCAGCAACCCGAATTCCATGAGAATCCAACGCGCCCCGTCTGGCAGGCGCCCGAATACAGGATACACGCTGCGCAAGTAGCCGATGGCAAGCCCGGAGGCTAGCAGGCCGCCGGCGGAACCCAGGCCGATAGAAAGCTGGCCCACGTTGATAGCAAGCATACCAATTGCGACCCCGAAGGCGATGCCGAAGGCGAAGGTGACCATATCGGTTTCCGCGATCTCCCGCTCGACGTGTCCCAGTTCCTCGCCGAGCAGGTCGACATTGTCGTGCGGGCCGGCTACGGTGAGAATATCGCCCTTACGCAGGTTGAAATCGGCGGTGCGTGGAACCTCAATGCGCATGCGGGAAATGCCGGTGAGCAATACGCCGTATTTGCGTGCGATATCGAGTTCCTGGATGCTCTTGCCGACCGCCTGTTTGTTGATGACAACAATCTGCGCCGTTTGAGTGAATTGCGCGGTCCCGGTCTCTGGCGCGATCTCTTCACCGAACTTTGCTATTGTACTGGTAAAGAACTCGACCGGTGCGAGAACAAGCAACTCATCACCCAGCTGCAGGAAATCATCCAGCGCCGGTTTCAGGATCTTGCCGTTTCGCCTCACCTTCACGATTGAGGCCTTGTCCCAGTATTGCCTGCCGATCTGCGCAATCGGCAGTTTGATGATTTCAGCATTGGTTACCCGGTATATGCGCGCGGAAACATTTGTCGCCTCTGGCGCGGTTGCGGATTCCTGGCTCACCTCGAGGGCTCTGGCCTCCTTTTCCAGATCGATGCCCAGCAGCTGCGGCAACAACTTAATGATGGCGATCAAACCGGCCAGACCGAAGATATAGGTAATGGCATAGCCGGTCGCCACGTTACCGATCATCTCATCCGCGGTAATTCCCTCAGGTGGACTGATTTGCCCCGAACGGATCGCCTCCTGCGCAGCGGCCAGTGTGGGCGAACTGGTAAGACCGCCGGAGAGTACTCCAGCCGATGTGCCCGGCGCCAGCTCAAGCAGCTGCGCAGCAATAACGGCCAGGGTAAATCCCGTGCTCGCAATGAAGATGGCCAGTAGAAAATATTTCAGCCCGTCCGTTCTCAGGACGTCGAAGAACCGCGGTCCCGCCTGGTAGCCGACTGAGAAAATAAAGAGCGCAAAACCCACCGCCTGTGCACCGGGTGACATGCGGAAATCGAAATGACCGAGAAAGAGCCCGGCAAACAGGACGCCTGCGACCGGTCCGAGGGAAAAGCTGCCGATGCGTATACCGCCGATCAGGTAGCCCATTCCAAGGATCAGGAACAGGGTCAGCACCGGTTGGGCATGCAGTATTTCGCCCAAGTGGCTCAATTTATCGATCTCATCCATGTGCGGTATCTCACCTCAGCATCCTCGGGATATGAATATATCCTTACAAACTAGCCGGTGACCACCACCGATTTACCAAATGCTTAACGACCGTAATGGTCGACTCCCGCCGTTTAGTTAACTATCAGATAGTTAAATGCTAAACGTCTGCTTCCTGGCGGATACCTGCCGCTCCCGATCACCTGAACGCTGGTTTCTGACGGGTGCTGTAAATGTGTACGTCCGGCCAGAATGCGACATTCCCGGTGTTTCTGGGAAGGTCTCCCTTGCAGCATAACTTGCCGTTCACGCCCGGCAATATGTACTAACACTTTAGGTCAGTAACAGTCATGCCAGTGAATAACGAACGGCAAGTGCTACAAAGCTAGTCGGGCGCGCAAACCGAATATCCAAAGACTGTCCTCGGTGGGATTCAGCGCCGGGTCAACAAGATACTGAATATCGGGCGTCAGGGCGAACTGTTCCGTGACCTGCAGGCGGTAGAACACTTCAAAGGTATACTGGTCATCCAGGTCCGGACCAAAGCTGTCCTCGTTGGGTCGTCCCCAGTTGGCCGCGACACCCAGTTGGTCACGCCCATCCACAGCGTTATAACCCAACCCAACACTAACGGATCGTTCCAGCAGCGTACCACCGTCATCGGCATAACCGCCACGGATAAATGGCATCAGGGTATCGTCATTCAGCGAGGCCTAGTAGTTGAATGCCACACCCCAGCCACCAGGCGTTCCCGCAGGCGCACTTTCATCAACATGCCACAGTGTCAGGTGCGCATTATCCTGGTAGATACGATTTTGACCCCGTGTCCAGCCGAGCTCGACACTGGAGAAATATTCATTCTCGCTGAAGAAATCACCAACGGTATCGAACGGTTCGGTCGGGTCGGTGTAGGCATTGGCCAAACTGCCAATCAGAAATATTTTATCGGTCAGCATCGCGCCGCCGGCAAACCCGGTGGTCGCATCATTCGGAACGAACATCGCGGCACTGCCGGTACTGAAAACAAAGTTCATGAAGCCGGTCCATGGACTCGCCAGCGCGTACACATCCACAAAGTCCGTAACATCAAGCATCCCAGCCACAACAGTGCCCTTGCCGCCACCCAGGCGTTGCCGCCAGTACAGATTGGTCAGTCGCGTGTCTTCATCACTGAAAGGCGGCTCGATCAGGCCGACATAACCCTGGTCAAAACCAAATCCTTGCGGACTCCCGTCTGTATAGCGGTGACGGTGCTCGATCTTCCAGACAAGGGCACCGGTGTTCGGTGTGCCACGCCCCACCAGATCCCAGGAACCAAACACACGCAACATGCCACTCGCCGCTGAATCATCACCACTGAATCCGTCTTCATTGGATTTCAGGTAGACCGAGCTGTAGTCGAGACCGAAAGAAAAACCGGTGTCGTCCTGTAGTCCCTGTTTCCACTGGAACCAGGGCTCCAGCAATCGCTCCTGGACAAGTGACGGGACGCGGGCCGCATCATCGGCTATCGTATTCTCAACCGCATCCGGGCCGCCGAAGTTGGCCGCCTGCCCGAGACTGCTTGCCATTAACAACCCGGCTAACATACCGGAAGTAACAGTTTTTGAAGTACAGAAAAGCATGAGCAATCTCTCTTCAGATTAAAATAATTATGACCAGAATAAAATGAAATTCAATTTACTAGCCTAGCGGAAAAGCAAGAAAAGGGGCACCGAAGCGCCCCTGTATCAATGTTATTAAATCGTGTGGCTACAACGTATTTTTGTAGATTTCTCCATCCTTCATGATGATGCGGATGGTTTCAGGGCTTTCCGGTGGGGTTGGCGCGTCGAACCATTTATCGTTGGTTCCGATCACCGACAGATCCTTAAGCGGGTTGCCGTCAACAAGCAGAATGTCAGCATAAGCGCCTTGCTCAATCACGCCAAGTTTGCCATCCGGATATGGGTTCATGAACTCACCAGACATCGCAGCAATCTCACCACCGACCGAGGTCATCGCGACAAGAGCATTGTGGGGCCCGAAGTAATCCCCATTGAGCCATTTCTCATAGGCGATTTGCTTGGTGCATGCAGGGACGTCGCCGACACAGTCAGTATGAAAGCCGCGCTTCACCGGGCATTTCTTCATGTTATCGACGTAGCCAGCAAAGGTGGCCGATGCAGATTTCGCCTTTCGCAGGCTGGCGGGAACGTTCTTCACTGCTGGGATGTCGAGCAATCCCGGGGCGAAGGCAGTGAGGTTGGTCGTGATGTATGCACCCTTTTCCTTCATCACTTTAGCGATATCACAGTCGAAGCCGAAGCCGTGTTCTAAGGATTTAACCCCTGAATTCAGAGCGCGCATCATAGATTCCTTCTTGTAGGAATGCGCCATTGCGTAGCTGCCATACTGGTTGGCAATCTCAACTGCCGCCTCGATCTCCGCGACCGTACGGCCCTCCATCTGCCAGGGGTCGAAGGCTGAGACGACGCCGCCGGACTGCATCACCTTCAGCTGGCTTGCCCCCATCCGGAAGTTGTTGCGCGCAGCCTTAAGCATGTCGTCCACGCCGTCGATCTCCTGCGCCATGTTCAGACGCGAGAAATTCGTGGGATCGCCCATCAGCGAGGTGAAATTTGCGAAGTCCGCATGACCACCTCGCCCGCCCAGGAAAGCGGCCGACGGGTAGATCCGGGGACCGATGATGGTGCCGGCGTTGACCGCCCGCTGTATCCCTGCATTGGCGCCGCCCGCGTCGCGCAGCGTGGTAAAACCCTGCATCAGATACATCTCAGCCATCTTGGACCCGTGGATCGCGAAATCCTCCCACGTAATCATCCCCTCCATAGCCGGGAGGGATGGCCCCATGAGCATCAGGTGCGCATGATTTTCGATCAGACCAGGCATCAGTGTACGACCACCGCCGTCGATGACAGTCACCTCGGGATTGCTGGCCATGGCATCCTTCGAGACGGTCTTGATCAGGTTATCCTCGACCAGGACATTCATGCCCGTCTTGAGCGTTTCACTCTTGCCGTCGAAGATGTTGACGTTCGTAAACAGCACCTGGGCCGGCTTTTCCTCTTCCACAGCATCGGTAGATAGTGCCGGACTGGCAGCCATCAGGCTGGACAAGCCGAGAATTGCGCTCATCATGATGGCGAAACGGCCGTGTCTGAATGTTGATTTCAATGGCATATCGATATTTCTCCTATTAGTGAAGCCCGGTCCATCCGGGTATTACTATTCGTTCCGGACAATAACTCCATCCTTCATCACAAGATCTATATTGTTTTCCCAGTCGGCGAACACTCCGTTATTGCAGAACGTCGAGCCCACCCCAGGCGCGTAACACCTGGCCGGACATTTCGCCTTCAATCGCATCCACATAAAACTCAGCGCACTGTGCAGCCGTCACGAGTCCACGTCCTTCCTGGCCAGGTTCTACGACGAGTGCAGGGCTTACGATGTTGACTCGAATACCACGTGGCATGAGAGGTGCCGTATTTTGAACGAAGGTATCGATTGCCGCATTGAGCGGGCCCGTGGCGATACTGGCCGGATTCGGGTAGTGGCTTAGGAACCCACTTGTAAATGTAAATGAGCCATTGTCACAAATACTCGCTTGGCCGTGTGACAAGAGACGAACCTGCCCAAGAAACTTCCGTTCGAACCCGTGTCGGTAGTCGTCATCGCCTAACTCTTCGAAGCCTTTAAAAGTACTGTCTCCACCGGCAACGCATACCATTGCGTCGAATGAACCTATCGTCGTAAACATATCCCTTACAGAATCCACACTGGTGTAGTCGCACTGCACGTCGCCGCTTGTTGCTCCAACACGGATCACCTCATGACGGTCGTAGACGGCCTTGTCAATCTCGCGACCAAT
>CAJQNP010000230.1 GCA_905479705.1 uncultured Gammaproteobacteria bacterium | reverse complement strand
TAGCGGATACGCAGCCCCGGGTAGGCATGACCAAGAATATCGCTGGTGGTCTTCTTGACATCACCCTTGAGCCAGATCACTCCGGGTTTGGGTGTACTGCCAGCGAAGACCTCCAGCAGGAAGTCTTCCTGCGTCTGGTACTTGTCGGCTGCCGCTGCTGTGCTGAACAGCAGTAACACGAGCAGAAGTCTGAGCCTGGTAATCATGATGTGAGGTTCCCGGGGTGCATCAGTGTCACGCCGTCAGTCGCCGTTCCGGGTGTATGCGCACCATACTGGATTCCCGCATTCACGGGAATGTCAGCAGGTGGCAGCCTTGGGCTGGCTCGGGCTGTCTCCTGATTACACCGCATGGCGCTGTGTCCTGCTACTAGAACTCGTAGCCGATACCGAGATCAAAGGCCTTGAAGTCCACGGCTTTAGCATCGATATCCACGGTGTCGACCGAGCGGTCGCGGTAATCGACCTTCAGGACAACGTTTTCGTGCGGCCAGTAATTGGCGCCGATCTCCCATTGCCTGAACTGGTCGCGAAGCCGGGCGCCATCCAGATCCTCGTAGCGCGCATAGAAGCCCACTTCCTGCCAGGGGCGAATACTGGGTTCGATATACCAGCCCGTCTGGCGGTCTGCACCGGCAGCCTTGACGGCATCGCCGTCAAAGTCCCAGCCGGCATACAGGGCGCGCAGCTGGAAGGGGCCGGTTTGCCAGATCGCATGGGTTTCAAGCAGCAGGCCGGAATCGAGACCGTCGCCGGACTCCTGTGAGGCATCGGACTGGTAATTCAGGGTGCCTGCAAGTTCCAGCCCCGGAACGCCGGTGTATTTCAGGCGGCCGGTGTAGGCGAAGTCATTGGCGATCGCCTCGGCAACCTTCTGGCGACCACTGCGAACACGGAAGGCATTGTCACCCTCGGTCGGTATGGCCAGACCGGATGTCAGGGCGAGGTCCCAGCTGATGCCGTTCTCGTAGTAGCCATTGAGCGCGCCACCGGCCTCCCACCAGGTACTCGGGATGATGATGTTCTCGACGTCGTTGCGTTCAACACCATAGAACGTGGTCGGTTCGTGGGTCTCGTTGAGGATGCCGACCGGGACCAGGAACAGACCGCCCTTGGTCTGCAGGTCATCGCGGATATCGTATTCGATGTAGGCCTGTTCCAGTTCGATCTCACCCGGCTTGCCGTCACCGGCGAGTGCGTGTTCAAGCTCGAGCTCGGACCAAAAACGCAGCTTCTCGGTAAATTCATAGCCAAAGAACAGCACGAAACGGTGGAAATCGATCTCATTCTTGTCGTCAATGCCGTCGTTGTTGATATTGTTGTAGTGAAGCTCACCGTATCCACCGATGCTCATACGGTCTGTCCAGCCGCCCTCATCCGTGTCCGCGGCGACTGTTTCCTCGACGGCAACCACGGCGGCCTCGGCCTTTTCATCAGCCTCGGCGGCCTGCTGGGCGGTGTCCTGTTGCTGCTTTTTCAGTGCCTCGATCTCGGCCTGCTGCTTCTGGATGATCTCCCACAGTTCCTCAACGGTCGGCGGGGCCTTGTCGGCTGCGGTTGACGCCAGCGGTAATAAAACTGCCAGTAGACAGGCGGGTAACAGTGAGGTCTTCATGCGAGTGGTCTCCAGGATGGGCAGTGCCGCGGGTAATTATCCGAATATCAGGATATTCTAACGGTATTAATCACAAATGCAAATCATTATCATTAAGTTTCGGTTTCTCTCTGGGTTTTGTATTGACCCGCCCTTAATATATGGGTGATAATGAAAACCATTCTCAATAAACACGTGACCGATGCACATGGAACAGCCCCAAAAAACCCTCTCAAACCTGTCCCGGCTTGCCACGGGTGAAACCGCATGCATTACCGGTATCCATGCCCCGGACGACATCCGTCTGCGTCTGCAGGCGATGGGGCTGCGCACCGGCCGTGTAGCCCGGGTCATTCGTCGTACCCGTCTGGGTCCCATGCAGATTCGTGTTGGCAGTGTTGATCTCATCATGCGGCGACGCGATGCGGCACGCGTGACAATCACCGCGAGTCAGTGAAACGTATCGCCATCGTCGGCATGCCCAACACGGGCAAGTCGACCTTCTTTAACCGCCTGACTGGCTCCTCCTCCCGCGTCGGCAACTGGCCCGGCGTTACTGTAGAACTCCTTGGCGCACACACCATCCTCGGCGGCGAGGCCGTCGAGGTGGTCGACCTGCCAGGTATTTACGACCTGCACGGCTTTTCGGACGATGAGCAGGTGGTGCGCTCCTTTCTGGAAAACAATGCCGTGGACCAGGTCGTGATGATCCTGAACGCGTCGCAACTGGATCACCAGTTACCGCTGGCATTGCAGATCCACAAGCTCGGTATGCAACCGGTCCTGCTGGTCAATATGATCGATGAAGCCGACCAACTGGGTATCCGTATCGATGCCGAGTCCCTGTCTGCCTCGCTGAATTGCCCGGTTGTTCTGATCAGTGCGCGCAACGGTACGGGTATGACTGCCGCCACTGATGCACTGCTTGAAAATATGCAGTCAGTGACACCCGTACAACCCAGTGAACTCAAGGCCCACCTGCATGCCGATGACGAGATCGTGTCGCATGCCGAGTTACTGGTCAGTCAACACGTGTCATCACCGAGCCTGCTGGTCAGGAAGATGACAGAGCGCATCGACAGGGTATTGCTGCACCCGGTCCTCGGGTTGCCGCTGTTCTTTCTGGCCATGTTCCTGGTGTTCCAGACGGTCTATACACTCGGTGCCCCGTTACAGGAAGCCGTTGCCTGGCTGCTGGAGCTGTTTCGTGGCTGGGCGCTCGACCCGCTGGCGAACGTGCTACCCGCTTCCGTGTTCGGCTTCCTGGTGAATGGCCTGTACGACGGTGTTGGCACGGTGGCCTCTTTTGTACCGGTCATTATTCTGTTCTTCTTTCTGATGGCGATTGTCGAGGACAGTGGCTACCTGGCGCGCGCCGCCTACCTGACCGATGCCCTGATGGCGCGACTCGGCCTCGACGGCCGCGGTTTTGTCATGCTGCTGATGGGATTTGGCTGTAACGTACCGGCACTGATGGGTACCCGGGTGATGCGCAGTCGTTCACTGCGGCTGTTGAGCATGCTGGTGATCCCCTTCTCGCTGTGCTCCGCGCGCCTGCAGGTGTTTATCTTTATCACCACGGCCCTGTTTACCCCGAAGCAGGCACCCTACATCCTGTTTTTCATGTACCTCGCCAGTTTTGCCGCGGCCTTTCTGACGGCACTGGTGTTTGGTCGTCGTCTGAAGAGTGATGAGCCGTTTGTGCTGGAATTACCCCCCTACCGTAAACCGGTGCTGTTCCAGGTGTTGATGCGTGGCTGGCATGAGATCTCGCACTTCCTGAGGCGTGCCAGTACCTTCATCATTACCGGCGTCATCCTGGTGTGGTGGCTGACGCACTATCCCGAGGGTTCAACGCCGGGCGGTGCCGGTACCTACGCGAGCATGATGGGCGACTGGATGAAGCCGGTGCTGGACCCGATTGGCATCAGCAGCATCATGTCTGTGGTTCTGCTGATCGGTTTTGTTGCGAAGGAAATCGTCATTGGGGCCATCGTTGCCATGACGGGCCTGGAAGGTGCTGCACTAAACAGCTACATGACGACGCAGATGGATGGCATCCAGGCCATCAGTTTCATGCTGTTTATCCTGTTGTACACCCCTTGCCTGTCGACGCTGGCAACACAACTGGGTGAGTCGCGCAGCTGGAAATTTACCGGAGTGAGTCTTGCCTGGTCGCTGGGACTGGCCTGGGTCGTCAGTTTCTGTTTCTACCAGGGCGCGCGGGCACTGGGCTACTAGTCGGCGACGGGGCCCGTGAAAACAGCATTCACTTGCGGCTGAATACCAGTCGGGTTGCCGGGTGAATGTTGATGTGGTTTATCGGGATCCATTCCACCTTGATGTTGTTCAGGCGGCGGTCAGGCTGACAGCGGCGGCTGTGTCGCCAGGCACGCTCATTCTGTGAATCGTGGCCGCGTCGTTCCCTGGTGTGTCTTCGGTCTCTCATTTTTCCAGAACTTTCCGCTATGTTGTCACTCAATGTGCTGCCGGTCTGCCTCTGCAGTGCCGGACCAATTGTTTATTTGAGCATGGCGCATTTACGCTGTTTCGACTACTGGACCAAGGTCGTAGCCTATAATGGATATACAGAAAGAAACTGCTCGATAGATCATCGGGAGGGTCGCTGATGAACAGGGTTACAGAGAATCCGCTGCCAGCCACGGAGCTTGATATTCAGGGTATGCAGCTGGGCATCGATAACCTCGATATGTCGCTGCAAACTCGTGAGCAAGTGCGTCTCGTCACCCAGGCATTCGCCGCACAGGCGCAGCGAACCTTAGCGCTGCTGACAGTGGATATCGAACCGGCCATCTTTGATCAGCAGGCCTTTCTGGATGCGATTGCACGTCTTTCCCGTCAATCACACGCTGCCAGCTTCAGGATTCTGCTGCTTGACAGCCGCCGGGTTGCGCAGCAGGGACATCGACTCGTCGAGTTGTCGCGACGACTGGGCTCGACCATCCAGTTCCGACGTCCTCCGCCTGACTACCAGCATGCCGGTCAGACCTTCCTGACCTGTGATGACGTGGGTTATTGCAACCGGCCCCTGTCGAGTCGTTACGAGGGCACTGCGAGTTTTAACAACCCGGGTGAAGTTGCGAGACTGAACAAGGGTTTCAAGGAACTCTGGGATCGCAGTGAGCCCGACAGCGAACTGCGAATGCTGCAGGTCTAGCGTGATGCCATAACGACCAACCCCCTACCTGAGGGGTAAGGGGTTGGTTGCCACTGGAATGTACGCTGTCTGTTTTAAAGTCAGCGCTTACGGGAAAGCAGGAATAACCGGCTCGGTGCCTTCAATTTCTGCTTCCGGATGATGCTTCTTAATCAGGTCGGTAATCTCATCGACCTGTGTCTTGGGCACATCAACCATCATCAGCAGGTTACCCTTCTCGATGGCCTCTTCAAACTCGGTCAACCTGGAGCTGGGGGCTGATATGCCGATCATCCCGGATGCCCAGGCACCCAGTCCGGCACCGGCAAGGCCGATACCCAGAATGGCACCACCACCCAGTGCCAGGCCGACGCCCGGTAACGCGACCGCGGCGACCCCGGCAAGAATACCCGTTGCACCACCGATAGCGACCCCGCGCTCAACGGCAGGTACAAAATCACTTTCCTGTAGCAGGTTTGCCTCGGGCAGGTTCGCCTCGATCAGGGCATGGTGGTCTGCTGCGGCGATGTGAATATGGCGTTGCTCGATGCGTGCCAGTAACAGTTCGTCGACAATTGTTTTCGCGCTGTCGATGGATGGGATCAAGAAATAAAGCCGTCTCATATGCTGTCTCCTCGTTTAGAATTTGAATGCCCTGATGTACTGCCTGCAGCCACAGCAGAGCCCTTATACTTATATTTCTAGGATACTTTTCAGTATTTAGCCAGCTGCATGTCGATTAAGTCTTGATCTTACAGCTTTAATTCCTGCCTATTATATACCGCATAATCCTCAGGCGTATCAAGGTCTTTACGCTCCGGTAAATAGTGGCTGCTGAGGCCCTGTTTTTTCAGGTGCTGTTGCGTCTTTGCCAGCACCCCGTCTGTGCCCCAGGGGATACCCTCAAAGATGGCGGCATGATGCCTGCGCATGCCGATCAGGTAATAACCACCGTCTTCCGCGGGGCCTATGACAATGTCCTTGCCGGTTCTCAGGGCGTCGAGAGCCGACTCAAGGTCGGCTGCACAGAGGCTCGGGCAATCTGCGCCGATCATGACGGCAGCCTCGGCACTGTGCAGCGCTGAATGAAAGGCATTCGACATGCGTGCCCCGAGGTCGCCGTCGGTCTGTGCATGTAATTCGACCGGGTAGTCCAGCCGGCATTGCTGGAAAAACGGGTGATCCTGAGACGGGCTGCAGCAGATATCGACCGGGCACAGGCCTGCCGAGGTACACATCTCCAGGCAATCATGCACCAGTTGAGCGTACAGGTTCGCTGCACCCTCCTCGCCCAGCAAGGGAATCAGCCGGGTCTTGGCCCTGCCGGGATCCGGCGCCTTGCTCATTAACAGCAGGCGTGCCCGTGGGTACTTCAACCGCCTGTTACCGAGTAGTAGCGTGCCAGCCGCTCCGGGCTGACGCCGGCAAAGTGGGCCAGCCTCAGGCTCCACATCGTCAGGATGGTGCGTGCGATACCCTGATTTTTCCAGCGACGTGACGAGGTGCCGAGTCTGGCTCTCACCCGGCAGGGGCGCCCGTGCTTCTTCAGTGAGCGGCTGATACGAATATCCTCCATCAACGGTACGTCCGGAAAGCCGCCAATCTCTGCAAAGAGCGCGCGCCGAATAAATATGCCCTGGTCGCCGGTGGCGATACCCGTCAGCTGTGTGCGCTGATTCATAAACCAGGCAACACACCTGAGCAAGGGATGATCGTCGTCGAGGGAAATATCAAAACGCCCCCAGTCCGCTTTCGCGTCGGCCAGTGCCCCCGTAATGTGGCGCTGTGCTTGCCCGGGTACACTGCTGTCCGCGTGCAGGAACCACAGGATGTCGCCGCTGGAAACGACCGCCCCGGCCTGCATTTGCGTGGCGCGTCCGGGTGGTGACTGCAGTATATGATCGGCCAGGGATGCGCACCGGGAAACGGTCGTGTCGTGACTGCCGCCGTCGACGACGATGATCTCGTGGCCTTTTGAGCGCAGTGGTTGCAGGGATTCGAGCGTTGCCTGTATGCGCCCTTCTT
>CAJQNP010000229.1 GCA_905479705.1 uncultured Gammaproteobacteria bacterium | reverse complement strand
TGCCAAGCGCGCGCAATGGTACCTCGTCGATGCCTTCTCGCCGGACCATACTCTTCAGAAATTCCATCGTGGGAAGTTGGGGCAGGTAGATGTCGGCGCCACCGGCAAACAGTGTGGGCAGTCTGGCCTGGCGCAAGCCGCACTCCAGCGGCGTACCGATGTCGCGCAGCAAGTCAAGGTAGGGGCGCAGGTGTGCTGCGCGGTAACAAGGTACTAGACTCATTTCTCTATCACCTTTGCGTAAGTTCCCTGAACTGCTGTCTATTATTTAGCTGTCTATTATTTATCAGTTCAATACAGGTGAGCGTGTTCGACACGGTTGACCAGTTGTCAGTAAAAACATGACATATTGTGCCAGGCTATACTGGCCATTTGATGCCAGCGTCATACTTAATGCCGCTGCTTTTCACCAGTGCAATCCGGCCCGACAGACCGAATTGGCATTTATTGGCCAGAAAATCATTTTACTTTGTATTACAAAGTCTGGTACCTGACCTGCACTAAGTAGGCCCCGAAACAATGATGAGAAACATTCTCATGCAAGATCGACGCTTATGCGAAGTGTACAAGAAATACATTAAAGAGCAATTGCCCGTGCGCTATCCAACAATCGATAATACGGCCCGTCGCGTCGGGATGCCGGTACGCACCCTGCAGCGCCGGCTGAAGGAGAGCGGCCTGAGCTACAGCGAACTGGTCGAGCAGACGCGTTACGAACTGGCCTGCCGCCTGCTTGACATGCCGGGCGCGAAGATGGCCGCAGTCGCCAAGGCCCTCGGTTATAACGATCCCAGCAGTTTCAGCCGGGCGTTTCGACGCTGGACGGGCATGTCACCGCGGGCTTACCGATTCCGCGACTAGCAGCTACAGCCGAGTACACAGTGGCAAGCTGTTGACAGGTTGCTGGCGCGAAATGGCCAGATTACTTCAGGCCAGAGCACTAAAGTGTCAGTATAAATTTACATTACGGTGAGGAAAGTTGTCATGGCGATAGAACATTCCATCTTACGTATGCTAAGCGGTTTCATGGTGATCGGCCTGGTGGCGACAGCTTGGGCTGATCCGCCCAAAATGAAAATGACCACCGACATCCCCCCGGGGATCGCGACGCCGGACAGGCTTGAAACCCGCCTCGGCACACTGAATCTTTTCGACGGGGTGCCCGATGCGCAAACCGCTCAAAAGGTTTATGACAATCTCGATTTTCAGCGTGGTGTGCAGGCTTATCTTAACAGCATCCAGATCGCATCCATGTACGGGATGCGCCAGGGGATCCTCGAGTTCGGTCCGGCTAACACGACCGCGCTGTTGTTCGAAACGCTGATGGACTCAAAGGCGTTGTGGCTGACACCGAATACCACCTCGGTGTACATGTGTGCCTGGCTTGAAATGAAAGACGAGCCATATGTGATCGAAACTCCGCCCAATGTCCTGGGCATTATCGACGATCATTTTTTTGAATATGTCGCTGACTTTGGCAACGCCGGCCCGGATAAAGGCAAGGGCGGCAAGACCCTGGTTATCCCGCCCGGTTACAAGGGCGACATCCCGGCGGGATACCATGTCGCTCACTCGAAGACGTATGGCAACTGGGTGATCTGGCGCGGTTTCCAGGTCGCAGGTAATCCTGCCCCGGCGGTTGAAACGACGAAAAAAATCTTCCGCATGTATCCCTTGTCGCAACAGGACAACCCGCCGGAAATGACCTTCGTTAACGTCTCCGGCAAGTTCAACAACACCATCCATCGCATGGACTATGGATTCTTCGAAGAGGTCAATGAGGTGGTCCAGGCCGAGCCGGGTGACAGCGCAAATCCTGAGATACTCGGATTTCTCGCGTCCATCGGCATCAAGAAAGGGCAGCCTTTCAAGCCTGATGCGCGGATGAAAAAGATCCTCACCGAGGCCGCCGATGTGGGCGCGGCCACGGCGCGCACCCTGGCGGCGCGTCCACGTGATGACATGTTCTATTTTTACCCGGGCGAAGGTGTCTGGAGTACGCCGTTCCCCGGCGGCAGTCATGAATTCCTCGATGATGGTGTACGCGTGCTCGATGCCCGCAGTTATTTCCATTTTTATGCCACCGGCATCACCCCGGCGATGACCATGAAAATGGTCGGTAAAGGTTCGCAATATGCCGTGGCTTATCTGGATGCCGAAGGCAATGCTTTCGATGGCAGCAAGACGTACAAGGTTCACCTGCCACCGAATGTGCCGGCCAAAGATTTCTGGTCCTTTACCCTGTACGACAACCAGACACGCGCCATGCTGCAGACTGATCAACAGTTCCCGGGTCTGGATAACAACAAGAAAGGTCTGCAGCAGAACGAGGATGGTTCGTACGATGTGTACATCGGTCCCAAGGCACCGGCCGGCAAGGAAGCTAACTGGCTGCAAACTGTCCCCGGCAAGGGCTGGAACATGCTGTTCCGCCTCTATGGCCCATTGCAGCCCTGGTTCGACAAGACCTGGCGACCGGGTGATCCCGAGTTGGTTAATTAAGAGATAACAGAAAACGGAGTACAAGATGAAAACGAAATGGTTGACCACGTTGGCCGTTGCCGGGTTAGTAGCCACAGGCGCGGCGACCACAGCTGCAGCGCAATCTCCGAAGCTGAAAATGACCACTGACATCCCGGCATCGATTACAGCCCCGGACAAGGTGGACACGTCAATCGGTACACTCAACTACTTTGACGGCGTCCCCACCGGAGAAACGGTTGAAACCGTGTACGACTATCTCGACCGCTCGCGGGCGGTGAATGTCTTCCTGAACTCCATCCCGGCACTCTCCATGTACAC